>NZ_JBIRCY010000061.1:0-44477 GCF_044326205.1 Mesorhizobium sp. IMUNJ 23232 | reverse complement strand
GGTCCACATCGGCGCATTCCTTCTCGAATCATGCCGAACAAGGAATCACAACCGATCCAAAACCAGAAACTCAAAATCCGACAACCGATTCTGCCCGCTCACAAAGTCCCCGGACGGACACTTAGAGACTGACTCAAAAAGACTGTCCTGATATCAGGCTCTTGCGAGTCTGCGTGTGAGCATGCGGATGTGGGCGATGAAGACCCATGCTTCGGCTGATGCGATTGATTTCTCCCAGTCCTTGGCCAGTCTTCTGCATCTGCCGAGCCATGCCAATGTGCGCTCCACCACCCAGCGGCGCGGCAGGACTTCGAAGCCGTCGGCGTTCTTCGGCCGCTTGACGATCTCCAACACGAGTTTCCCGATCTTTTGCAGCGCGCCCTTCAGCTTCGGCCCGGCGTAACCGCCATCGGCGAAGACATGGCGCAGCCAAGGCCAACGCTTGAGGATGGATTTCAGGACGAGAGGCGCGCCGTCGCGGTCCTGGATGTCGGCGGCGTGGACGACCAGACCGACCAGCAGGCCGATCGTGTCGACGACGATATGACGCTTGCGGCCCTTGATCTTGCACAGATCACTGACCAATGTTTAGATATAATTTTTGGTCAGCCATGAGCTTCCGACATCAGCCATGAGCTTCCGATTGCTACTGACCAATTTTTGTATATAATCTTCGGACAGAATGGTAGTTCGATGCCAGATCCCACGTCCGACACCCTCGACCGCATCCACGACCGAATCGCCAAGGCAGCGCCCGCGGGTGTGTGGTCACGCGCCGATTTTTTGGACATCGGGACGCCTAATGCCGTCGAAAAAGCATTGCAAAGACTGACCCTGCGAGGAGACATCCGCCGCCCCCATCGCGGTCTCTACGACAAGCCGGGCATAAGCAAGCTGACACGCAAGATGGTGTTTCCGCCGCGGGCATCTTTCATCGACGCGATTGCCCGGCGCGACAAGCTGCGGGTGCTGGTCGACGGCATGACGGCCGCGAACGACCTCAGCTTGACGACTGCGGTCCCGGCCCGATCAACGATTTATGCCGACACCTATCCCCGGACGATCGAGATCGAAGCGAACACCGGTGATCCGAACGCCACGCAGCCGGTCATCTACAAGCTCGACTTTAAGCGCATCTCAGCCAAGACGGCCTTCTGGGCTGGTCGCCCGGCTATGCGCGTGATCCAGGCGCTGACTTGGTTTCGGGATGAGCGACCGAGCCTCGACGCGGCCGTGAACGGCATCGTCCGGCATCTGTCGCGCGATCCAAACCGGGAAAAGATCGTGCAGGATCTACGCGATAACATTCATGCCGTGCCCGCATGGATGTACCCACTGGTCGAGACGATCGCCCGCAAGCTCGCGGAAAGCGAGCCAAACTCCGAGCGCGCGAAGGAGGACCATGCAACAGACGTTCATTGAGATCCTTCGCTCGAGCGTCGATGACCGCCGGGCGCTCTTTTCGACGGTCGCCGCCCATCTGGAGACACGGGCGGAGAACATCGAGAAGGACCTCTATGTCTGCTGGGTGCTCGACTTCCTGTTCAACCGGCGCCCGAACGATCCGGTCGGTCTTTATTTCAAGGGTGGCACCAGCCTCAGCAAGGCATTTGGGCTCATTCATCGGTTCTCCGAGGACATCGATATCGGAATCTACAAGGCCGATCTGCACGTCCCCCTGGAAGCCGACATCGCCGCCCTCCCCTCGGTGAACCAGCAGCAGCGTGCACTGGCGGAGCAAGTGGACGAGGCCGCGCGGCAATACATCTGCGGTCCGCTGAGAGACCTGCTGGCCAAGGAGATCGCAGCCGTCGAAGAAGCGGCCGGACAGGCTGGACATTTCTCCCTCTCATTCGGCTTCGATGCTTTTCGAAACAGGGATGCGCTCGATATTCTCGTGGTCGGCTACAAGAGCGCATTTGATTCCGGTGACGGATATGTCCAGGCGGCGGTCCGTATCGAAGGCGGCGCTCGTCCCGATCCCGAGCCGGCCGAACCTCGCCAGATCGTGCCCTATATCGCTGCGGAAATGCCAGGAGGCACGGACCTCGCAGTCCCGAACGTAGTGACAGTGAAGCCGGAACGGACCTTTTGGGAAAAGGTGCTGATCCTGCACGCAATGACCGAAATGACCGAGAAGCGAAGCGCGGAAGCGAGGGCCGACCGGCCGGTGCCGGATCTCAATCGCTATTCGCGCCATTACTACGATGTCCATCAGATCTGGACGCACCCCGACTACGGAGTGGCCACCGCATCGATGCTCGATCTCGCCGAAGCCTGCCGGCAGCACAAGCAGCTGATGTTTCGTGCGCCGGATCACCGATACGATCGTGCAGTCCCCGGCAGCTATCGCCTTGTCCCGACTGCCGACGTGCGCGCCAAGCTCGCGGCCGACTACGAACGCATGTCGGCGATGATCTTCGGCACGGCGCCGGCCTTTGCCGACGTAATGACGAGCATCGAGGCACTTGAGCACCATCTCAATGCGGCGCCGGCCAACGCGCAAAGTGTTGGCGGCGGCGCGGCAGAGACGGGCGAAGACCAGAAGGGCTCGAACTGATAGGATCGTCCGATGGCCGATATTTCGGAAAATGCTCCCACCAGGCTGCCCGACCGTAGCTCAGTCGAGGCTGTCTTGACCGCTCTTCCGGCTGGTGCTGACGAGGCTGCCCTTGCGGCGGCGGTGACGAAGAAATTTCCTGGATTCTCGTGCAGCGCGGTGCTCGATGCCTTCGCCGAGATCGAACTGCTGGCGACGGCGGATATGTTCGGCACCGGCGCCATCGACCTCACCGGCAACGCGCTGTCGCAGCAGACCACCGGCAATGCGGGAAACAATATTCTGAGCGACGGCGGCAAGGGTGCGGCGGACCTGCTGCGCGGCCTCGGAGGCAACGACACCTACCGGGTCTACAATGCCGCGGACGTGGTCGAGGAAGCGGCCGGGCAGGGGAGCGATCGGGTCACCAGTGCCGTGAGTTACGTCCTGAGCTCCGCGGCAGAAGTGGAACTGTTCACCACCAACAGTTCGACCGACACGCGTGCGCTCGACCTCTCCGGCAACAAGTTCGCCCAGGAGATCCTCGGCAATGCCGGCGTCAACACCCTCAAGGACGGCGGCGGGGCCGCCGATCATCTTCGCGGATTGGGCGGCGACGACACCTATCTCGTCTACAGCGCCGCAACGACGATCGCCGAAACCGCGACGCAAGGGACGGACCGGGTGCTGGCCGCCGTCAGCTATGCTCTCGGCTCGGGCGTCTATGTCGAGCGGCTGTCGACCAATTCGGCCGGCGCTACCACGACGATCGACCTGACCGGGAATGCGCTGTCGCAGGAAATCGTCGGCAATGCGGGAAGCAATATCCTGCACGACGGCGGCAAGGGCGCTTCCGACATTTTGCGCGGTCTGGGCGGCAACGACACCTACCGCATCTACAATTCGGGCGATACGGTCGTCGAAGGCATGTCGGAAGGAAGCGCCGACCGGATCATGGCCGCCGTGGACTACGCGCTCGGTGCGGGTGTTCGTGTCGAGACGATGACGACGAACGGTTCGACCGGGACGTCCGGGATCGATCTTGGCGGCAACGAATTCGCGCAGTCGATCACCGGCAATGCCGGCGCCAACCGTCTAGACGGCGGCGGCGGCAAGGACGTGCTGTTCGGCATGGGCGGGGCGGACAATTTCCGCTTCTCGACGGCACTCGGCGGCACCAACATTGCCCGGATCGGCGATTTCAACGTCGCCGACGACACGATCCAGCTCGACGATGCGATCTTCACCACACTGACAGCGCTCGGCGCCTTGGACGCCTCGGCCTTCAAGGACACGGCTGTCGGGCCGAAAGATGCCGACGACCGCATCATCACAATTCCGACACCGGCGCCCTCTGCTATGACGCCGACGGGTCGGGAACAGCGTTCGGCAACATCCGCTTCGCGACGATCACCGGATCGCCCGTGCTGACGGCTGCGGATTTCGTCGTGGTGTGAGCATCGGCAAAGCAAAAGCCCCGCCGGCCGGAGGCAACGGGGCCAAAATCGTTGATTGATGGAGTGTCAGGCGGCAGGTTTCGGCTTGAGATGACCTCAAACAGCATGTCGGCGATCCATATGGCGCAGACGCCGATCCGTCAGCATGTAGACGTCGTTGCCCTTGCCGCCGAACAGATAGTCGGAGCCCGTCCCGCCATCCAGAATGTCGTCGCCGTCGCCGCCGAACAGCCGGTCGTCGCCCGCGCCTCCCGACAATTGGTCGGCACCCTGAAAACCGCCGATCCGGTCGTTGCCGTCCGCGCCGTCGATTATGTCAGCCACCGACACGCCGAAGATCACGTCGGCGGCGGCGTATCCAGTCTGCGTCAGCACCTGTTGGACAGCGTCCCAGGACCATGAGGCGACCTGTTTTCCGTCCTGCGTGCTATCGCCATAGACATGCGCGATCGCCTGCAGATCGAACGAGCCGAGTACGCCCGGTTCGCTGCCGTTGTAACTCATCACCGTATAGGTCTGGTTGTCGAAGGCCGGATCCAGCGTCGGGTCGCCCTCGAACGGATGCTTGAAGCCGAGCGCGTGGCCGATCTCGTGCAGCAGGATATGCGCGTCCGTGGCTTCGCCATGGTCGATGAAAACGTCGCCGCCGAGCTCGTCGCGATAGGCGCCCCATTCGTCGACATAGGAATAGGGCCGGAAGCCGTTGCCGGTAAAATCGTTGGTGTTGGGATCGAGAGAAAAATCATAGGAACCGAAACGGATGTCGCCCTGCCCGGCCCCGACCTCGAGGAAGGTGATGCCGGAGGCGTCTGCCCATTGCGCAAGTGCTGCCCACGCCGCCGTCTTCTCGGCCTCGCTGAACGGCGTCATCGAATCGAGGAAATCCTGGGTGTAGATCGCGGTCGTCACATAGGGCTGGACGACGTCCTCGAAGGAAAAGGTGATGAAGGACGGCTTGTTGGCGGGGTCTGCGACCCCGCTCCACGAAGCGCCGGAAAGGAGTGCTGTGTAGTCGCTGACGACCGGCATGGCTTATCCTTTCAATCCCGTGGTTTCATGCCACGACGAAATCCGCATTGTTGAGGCTGAGCCCGGCCGCGAGGGTGGCAAAATGGATGCCGGCCGTCGCTCCCGTGCCGTCGGCGTCGTAGAACAGCTTTCCGGTATCGGTCTCGTAGACGATCCGGTCGTCGGCATCGCCCGCCAGCCCGGTGGCGTTGGCGCGGAACGCCGCCACCGCCAGCACGCCCGGTGTGGTCAACGCCGTAAAGACGGCATTCTCCAGCTCGATCCGGTCGTCCACCGTGTTGAAGTCGGCGACCGTGTCGACATTGCCCGCGCCGAGCGCGGTGGAGAACACAAAGATGTCCTTGCCGCCAAGCCCGGTCAGCGCGTCGAGCCCGCCCTTGCCGTCGATGCGGTTGGCGCCGGCATTGCCGGTCACCGATTGGGCAATCTCGTTGCCGGTGAGGTCGATCGCCGATGTGCCGGCAGCACTTGTCGTCGCCAGTTGTTCGACATAGACGCCGGCCCCAAGCGTGTAGCCGACATTGACCAGCGCGCGGTCGGCAGCACCTTGGGTCGAACCTTCCACGATGTCGGTGGCGGCGCTGTAGACGAGATAGGTGTCGTTGCCGCCCATGCCGCGCAGCACGTCGCCCGTGCCGCCGCCATCCTTCAGCGTGTTGATGCCGGCATTGCCGATGATCTCCTGCGCCAGCGCGTTGCCGGTCAGGTTGATGGCGGTCGTGGCGGAGGCGTTGGTCGTGGTCAATTGCTCCACATACGCCCCGGCCGTCAGCGTGAAGCTCACGGCCGCCAAGGCACGGTCGGCCGCGCCTTGGGCCGAGCTTTCGACGATCGTCGAGTCGGCGCTGTAGACGAGATAGGTGTCGTTGCCGCCGAGCCCGCGCAGGACGTCGCCCGCGCCGCCGCCGTCCCTCAGCGTGTTGACGCCCGCGTTGCCGATGATCTCCTGGGCGAGCGAATTTCCCGTCAGGTTGATCGCCGACGTACCGGAAGACGCGGTTGTGGTGAGCTGCTCGACATAGACGCCGGCCGCCAGCGTATAGCTGAGCGCCGCCAGCACCTTGTCCGCCGCGCCCTGGGTGGAACCGTCGATGACGGAGGTGCCGGCGCTGTAGACGAGATAGGTGTCGTTGCCGGCCATGCCGCGCAGTACGTCGCCGGCCCCTGCCCCGTCCTTCAGCGTGTTCACGCCGGCATTGCCGATGATCTCCTGCGCCAGCGCATTGCCGGTCAGGTTGATGGCCGTCGTGGCGGAGGCCGAGACGGTGGTGAACAGCTCGATGTCCACATCCTTGGCCAGCGTATAGTTCGACCGCGCCATCACCCGGTCGGCGGCGCCGTTGCCGGCGGTCTCGATCACCACGTCGCCGGCCTGGTCGACGACATAGGTGTCGTCATCGACGCCGCCGTCCAGCGTGTCCGCGCCGGCACCGCCGTCGAGCGTATCCTCGCCGACCAGGCCGGTGAGCTTGTTGGCGGCGGTATTGCCCCTGATGACATTGTCGAACTCGTTGCCGGTACCGTCGATGGCGTCGGTTCCGAGCAGCGTCAGGTTCTCGAAATCGCCAAGCCCGGCCTTCGAGGCGAGCAGGGTGTAGGTATAGGTGGACTGCACCTCGTCGATGCCGTCGCCGTTGTATTCGTCGATATAGTCGTTGCCCTTGCTGCTCTGGATGTAGATGTCGTTGCCGCCGGCGCCGCGCGCCGAGCCGCCGTCGTCGCCCAGATCAAGCGTGTCGTTTCCGTCCTCGCCATAGAGGTAGTCGTTGCCGGCGCCGCCGCGCAGTACGTCGTTGCCGGTGCCGCCGGTGAGCGTGTCGCCGCCGCCGGCGCCGATCAGCGCATCATTGCCGCCGTTGCCGTAGAGCGTGTCGGCAAGGTCACCGGTGGCGAAGCTGTCGTTGCCCGAGCCGCCGCGCATGTTGAAGCGCTCGACATTGACCACCGTGGTGCCGTCACCGACCAGGGTGGTGACCGTGGCCGAGGACTTGAAGATGAATTTCAGGCCGGCGACCGCGTTGATGCGTTCGAGATAGAGATGATCGCTGTCTGCCCCGCCATCGATCTGGTCGGTGCCGGCATAGGATTCGATCGAGTCGGCGCCCGCCCCCGTGTCGATGATGTCGTCTCCCGCGGGATCGCTGAAGCCGTCAGCACGTACGCTGTCGTCGCCGCCGCCGGACGAGATCGAATCGTCGCCCGCGCCGCCATAGATGCTGTCGTAGGCCGCGCCGCCGGTGATGGTGTCGTTGCCGTCGCCGCCATCGGCGTAGCTGCCGTCGGCGCCGAGCGTCAGCGTGTCGTTGCCCTTGCCGCCATAGAGCGAATCGGAGCCGGCGCCGCCGTCCAGCGTATCGTCGCCGTCATAGCCGTTGATGTTATCGTTGCCGGAGCCGGTGGTGACCTTGTCGTTGCCGGAGCCGAGATAGATGTAGAAGCGCTCGACATTGACGACGGTCGTGCCGTCGCCGGTGAGCGTGGTGACGCTCGCGGTGGAGTTCATCAGGAAGATCAGGGACGCGGTCGCGTTCGAGCGGTCGAGAGTGAGGTCGTCGAAATCGGCGCCGCCGTCGATCGTGTCCTTGCCGCCGGTGGAGCTCAGTATGTCGTAGCCGCCGCCGCCGTTCAGGGTGTCGTTGCTGGTGACGTCGGAAGAACTGCCGTCATAGAGCGAATCGTCCCCCAGCCCGCCCTGGAGGGTGTCGTTGCCGCCTTCGCCGTAGAGATAGTCGTTGCCGTCGCCGGCATCGACCGTGTCGTCGTCGGCCCCGGCATTGATGGAATCCGAGCCCTGCCCGGCATTCAGAATGTCGTTGCCGGCCCCGCCGTAGATCGAATCGTCGCCCGCGCCTGTGGTGATCTCGTCGGCGCCGAGGCCAGTCCAGATATTGAAGCGTTCGACCCCCGTGACGGTGGTGCCGTCGCCCACGAGCGTGGTGACGGCGGCGGCCGAAACGAAGTTGAATTTCAGCGATACCAGCGCCGAGGAGCGGTCGAGGTACAGCCGGTCGAGACCGATGCCGCCGTCGATCGTGTCGACGCCGCCGTAGGAAGAGATCGTATCGTTGCCGGCCTCGCCGTTCAGGATGTCGGTTGAGCTGACGTCGTTGTAGTAGCCGTCGGTCAGATAGTCGTCGCCGTCGCCACCGTTCAGCGTGTCGTTGCCGGCCTCGCCATAGAGGGTGTCAGACACGGAACTGCCGGAGATCTTGTCGTTTCCCTCGCCGCCCGAGGCGTTGCCGCCGTCGAGGCCGACGTCGATCGTGTCGTTGCCGCCCTGGCCGTAGAGGTAGTCGTATCCGGCGCCACCGAGCAGGGTGTCGTTGCCGCCGCCGCCGTAGATGGAGTCGCTGCCGCCGGCCCCGTCCAGCGTATCGTCGCCGACATCGTCGGTCGGATAGGAGTTCTGCTCGTAGCCGTAGAGATAGTCGGCGTCAGCCGTGCCGGTACGGTTCTCCGTACCGTTGAAGGTATAGATCGTCGCCATTTATGCCCACCCGTTACCCGAACCCGACCAGCCCACCCCTAGGCCAAATCGAGCGAAACTGCCTATATGCGTTCAATAAACGAAAGCTGACGGCCTTGAAATGGCAAGAAATTCGACAATTCCGGTTAACTCGTCGAAATAATATTCGGTGTGCTTCGAAAGCATCACCGCCGAAAGTTTCTTGGCCGTCAAATCTCATCATTTCCGGCTTGGAGAATCTATCTCGTTCAGTCAATCGCCGGTCTCGCAAGAGGGCGGAACCGTTTCTGGTGACGTTCGAAAGCCCTGATGTCAGGCGCCTTGGCCAGCTGCGACTTGCCGTGCGTGCCGCCGACCAGATCGACATTGTTCTAATCGTACGGTGGCGCCGGCGGGCGAGGTCGCGGATCTCCATACGAGTTGAAATCGCCCTGATGCTCGCTGCAGGGTATGTGGGGTGAACGCTTCTCTGCCCGCTCCGGGCATTCGGCTCCTTGCCAGCGCGATAACGCACATAGAAGCCGTTCACATTGTGCCGTAAACAGGTGGCATTCGGTTAGTAGCTGTAGGTGAATTCACCATACCACGGCACTGCTCGTTCCAGTTGTCTGGGCGATGTCACGTTGTCTGCACAAAAACGCGTTGAGACCTGCGGCCGCTGATGTCATCTGACCACGGTCACGGCTTTCCATTCCGCAATGGCCTGCAGGCGGTGAATATGTGTGGCGAGAGCGGAGCGTTTTGAACGAGGTGGAACTAAGAGGTTGCGCGGAGCCGAGAAGATCGAGACGAAACGCTGCAGGCGTCCTGGCGATCGGAAGTCCTGCATCACCCGTTCTCGTTTTCGCAGCGGCACATGGGAATTCTCGGCGCGGTTGTTCAATCCTTTTTGTGACCGGTGCTGGACGTCCGGCATCACCTGACGCTTGGCCGCTCCATACGAGCGCAGCTTGTCAGTGATCATGCGCTTCGGTGCGACGTCCTGTTTCTTCAATAGGCGCGTCAGCAATCGCTTGGCCGCCTTGGTGTTGCGGCGGTTCTGGACGATCTCATCGAGCACGTAGCCATCCTGGTCGACGGCGCGCCACAACCAGTGTTTCCTGCCGATGATGGTGATGACGACCTCGTCCAGATGCCAGATGTCATCACGGCTCGGCTGCTTGCGGCGCAAGCAGCGAGCGTAATCCGGACCGAACTTGATGCCCCACCGGCGGATTGTCTCATACGAAACCACGATCCCGCGCTCCAGCAGCATTTCCTCGACCAGACGCAGGCTCAAGGGGAACCTGTAGTAGAGCCAGACGGCATGGGCGATAATCTGCGGCGGGAAACGATGACGCTTGTAGCTGGCGGTCGCGGTGTTCATGCATGTGCGTCTACCCTGCCAGCCCCTCACAAGCTGTTACCGTGACATCACCGAAGTCGCCGATTGACCTGTCGCGTTTGTCGCCAAGCCGGCGCCTGGAGGCAACGCCTCGCGCTGGCGGCCGCTGCGGTGAGCACGAGGCGGGCTGGAAGGCATCGGCCTCGGCGAGCTTTACCAGGGAGGCGGCCGCAATGCCGGCGCGGCGCCAGAGGTCGTCGACCGAGGCGAAGGGGCGGTCTTCCCGGCATGCGACCAGGCGTGCCGCCTCGGCATTGCCCAAGCCCCTGACGAGGCGCAGGCCGAGCCGGACGGCGAGGTTGCCACCGTCGTCCGTGGGCTCCAGCGTGCAATCCCAGCGCGAGGCATTGACGCAGACAGGCCTGACCTCGACACCATGATCGCGCGCGTCGCGAACGATCTGGGCGACGGCATAGAAGCCCATGGGCTGCGCGTTCACCAGGGCGCAGCAGAAGACATCCGGATGCCAGCATTTGACCCAGGATGACGCGTAGGCGATCAGAGCGAAGCTGGCCGCATGGCTTTCCGGGAAGCCGTAGCTTCCGAAGCCTTCCAGCTGCTTGAAAGTGCGCTCGGCGAAGTCGCGGTCATAGCCGTTGTCGACCATGCCCTGGATCAGCTTCTGTCCGAACTTGCTCACCCCGCCTGTATGCTTGAATGTCGCCATCGCGCGGCGCAGTTGATCGGCCTCGCCGGCGGTAAAGCCGGCGCACTCGATGGCCACCCGCATCGCCTGTTCTTGGAACAAGGGCACGCCGAGCGTCTTGCCGAGGACCGCCTCAAGCTCGGGCTTGGGAAAGGTGACTTCCTCCTTGCCCTCCCGGCGGCGCAGGTAGGGATGCACCATGTCGCCCTGGATTGGACCTGGGCGCACGATTGCCACCTCGATGACCAGATCGTAGAACGTGCGCGGCTTGATCCGTGGCAGCATCGCCATCTGCGCGCGGGATTCGATCTGGAAGGTGCCGAGCGTGTCGGCCTTGCGGATCATGGCGTAGGTCGCGGATCCTCGGCCGGGATGGTGGCGAGGTCGAGCCGGATGTCCTTGTGCTCCGCCAGCAGGTCGAAACTCCGGCGCATGCAGGACAACATGCCAAGCGCCAGGACGTCCACCTTCATGAATTTCAGGACATCGATGTCGTCCTTGTCCCATTCGATCACCTGACGATCTTCCATGGCCGCCGGTTCGATGGGCGTCAGTTCGTCCAGCCGGTCGCGGGTGAGCACGAAGCCGCCGGGATGCTGGCTCAGATGACGCGGCGTGCCGACCAGCTGGTGCGCTAGATCGAGCGCCAGGCGCAGACGCCGGTCACTCATGTTGAGATTGAGCCCTTCGGCGTGTCTTTGCTCGACGCCCTCTCCCCAACCCCAGACCTGTGATGACAGGATCTTGGTCAGATCCTCGGGCAGGCCAAGAGCCTTGCCGACGTCGCGTAGCGCGCCCTTGTCCCTATAGCGAATGACGGTCGAGCAAAGTGCTGCGCGGTCACGTCCACAGGTTTCATAGACCCACTGGATAACTTCCTCGCGCCTTTCATGTTCAATCGACATCGATGTCGGGCGGCTCGCGGCGATCGGCACTGACGAAGCGCTCGAACAGAAGGTCGTTGCGGTCGGGATCGACAGACGTAACGCCAAGGACGAAGCAGACGGCGGAATGGCAACGATACCGTCAACAGCTCCGTCAGCTACTCGCTGGCTGGCCAGTTCATTGAGAAGCTGCTGCTGACGGGTTCGGCCGCCATCAATGCGACCGGCAATTCACAGGCAAACACGCTGGAGGGCAATGCGGGCGTCAATGTGCTCGACGGCAAGGGCGGCGACGACACCTATGTCGTCAACACGGTCGGCGACGTCGTGCTCGAAGCCAACGGCCTTGGCAACGACACCGTCATTTCCTCGGTGTCGTTCAGCCTCGCCGGGCAATTCATCGAGGTGTTGCAACTGACCGGATCGGCGGCGATCAACGGCACCGGCAACAGCCAGGTCAACGCTCTGTTTGGCAATGACGGCATCAACACCTTGAACGGCGGGGCCGGCGTCGACACGCTGAACGGCAGGCTGGGCAACGACATTCTGACCGGAGGCACGGACACCGCGGACTTGTTTGTGTTCAACACGGTGCTCGGCGCGACCAATGTCGACACGATCACCGACTTCCAGGTCAATCTCGACATAATCCAGCTCGACGACGCCATCTTCACGGCGATCGGCGCAGTGCTGGATGCAGGCGAGTTCGTGTCGAACATCAACGGCGAGGCGACGCTCGCAACCCAGCGCATCGTTTACAACGCCGTCACTGGCGACCTGTTCTTCGACGTCGACGGGCTCAGCGGCGTGGCCGGGGTGCGTTTCGCCAAGCTCGCCGCCGGATTGGCGCTCGACCATCTCGATTTCCAGATGTTTTGACGCCACGCTGCTTGGCGAAGACTGGTGAGGCAAGTGGCGGCGTTGTGCCGCCACTTCCATTTCGATGCAATGCTCCGCCATCGGCTCCTCCACAGGTTTTTCGATCACCTCGCACTGCATGCCGATGTCACGTCGCGGATCATCCCGGTGGGGCACCGGTGCCCCATTCACCGCCGTAACCGGGGCAGCTCAGCGACTGCCGAGAACTCAGGGGTTTGCGCGCCGTTCATCGCTCAAACGGCGTGAGCTTGGCTGGGGCAAAGATGCCCCGGCGAAAGCCGCCTGGGACTCATGAAAACATAGTCATTTCAATAGTTTATATATTCACCGCGCAGCTGGCACGCGGCTTGCTCCACTGATCCCGTGCAGTTCTGGAGAAGCGCCTTGGATGGGTCCGGCGAATGCGCCCGCGCTTACGTGAAGTCGGAGATCCTCGCCTATATCGAGCGCATGCCGCAGGCGAGCGACACCGTCGATGGAATCGTCGACTGGTGGCTTTACGACCAGCGCCTGCGCATCGGCCGCGAGGTTGTGCTCGCCGCTCTTTCCGATCTCGTCGGCGACGGTGCGCTGGAGAAGCGTCGCATCCCGCCCGACACCATCGTCTACGCCATGCCCGCCACCCGCCAACCCAACGCTGACAAGGAATAAACGTCATGCCCGTTTCGGTGACCTATCCCGGCGTCTACATCCAGGAAGCCAAGTCCGGCGCGCCGACGATATCGGCGGTCGCGACCTCTGTCGGCGCCTTCGTGGGCATGACGCCGGCCGGCCCGGTCAACGCGCCGACGCTCGTCTTCAGCGCCCGCGAGTTCGATGCGATTTTCGCCGGCGACACGGATGTTGGCGAGATGCTGCATCAGGTGCGGCAATTCTTCCTGAACGGCGGCCCGCGCGCCTGGATCATCCGCACGGCGGAGAACGCCGGTACCGGCGCCGCGCTGATGGCCGCCTCGACCCTGCGCAACGAATTCGACACCGCGAGCGTGCTCCTGGTACGCGCCAAGAGCGCCGGCGCGGACGGCAACAGGATTCGCGTGGAAGTGGACTACGGCACGCCGAGCCCGGAGCGTACCTTCAACATGACGGTGTTCTCGGCCACCGTGAAGACGGACGGCTCGATCGAGCGCACCAATGAGCTGGTCCACCGCAATCTTTCAATGGACCCCACCTCGCCCCGGTTTGTCGAGACGATCGTCAACGCCGAGAGCCCGTTCGTTTCGGTGTCCAGCCTGGCGGTGGCTCCGGTCGCGGGCGAGCGGCAGGGCATCTCCCAGGCGGCGCTGGTGCTGACCGACAGCGACGCCGACAACGTGACTATTTTGAGCCTGCTGATCGACGCCACCCACAACCAGCTGATGATCAGCGTCGCCGGTGGCGCCCCGGTGATCGCGACGCTCACCGCACCTGCCGCCGGTTCCAACGCGGCGCAGATCGGCGCCGGCATCCAGACCGCGATCAACAACGCGCTGGCGCTGGCCAGCCAGACGGCGACCGTGACGGCCGACGTCTCCCAGTTCGGCAGCGGCAGACGCATCCGCGTCAGCTGCGCCACCGGGCCAGTGGTGATCAGCGCGGCTCCGCAGCGCGACGTGACCGGTAATCTACAGCTCGGTATCGCCAATGGCGGTGTCGAATGCGACGGCTACACGCCACTGAGACCCGCGCCGACCGGCTTTGTCACCAAAATTCACGGCACGGAGACCGCCAACACCCGGCTGAACCGCCTGGGGCATCTTGCGGCGATCGACAAGGCGGCCTTCGCGCAGCTGACGCTCACGGGCGCGCCCGGCACGTTCAATGGTCCGGCCGCGACATTCGTCGCGGCTGGCCGCATCGTTGCCGGCACCGCCTTCGCTGCCCCGAACACCGCGGGGTCGCTGAAGAACGTCGCCGAGAACCTGGGCATCCTTGCGAGTGTCGTCAACGCCAGCGCCGCCGGCAATTATACCGCCATCGTGCAAGGCTATCGCCTGGTCATCAAGCCGCTGTTCGGCACGCATGACGGTGACCTGACGATGACGCTGTTCAACAGCGGCGCCGCGCCGGATTCGATCAGCGGCAACGGCGCCCTGGCGCAGAATGGGGGCCGCCCCGCCAATGTGCGCTCCTACGCGATCGGCATGGCGCCGCCGGCGACCGGCCTCACCACGCCGGCGGCGGCCAATTTTCGCGTCGGCAATCAACCCGGCAGCAATGGCGAGCCGCCACTGCCGAAAGACTACACCGACGCCTATGAACTGCTGGAGCGCGACGCCGACATTTTCAACATGCTGATCCTGCCACGCGCGCTGGGTGAGACGAAGCAGCAGGTGGATGGCGACCGTGCCAATCTGTGGGGACCGGCGAGCGCGTTCTGCAAGAAACGCCGGGCCTTCCTGATCGTCGATCCGCCCTCCGATGCCGGCACGTGGTCGAAAGCTCAAACTGCCGCCGCCGGCGTGAAGGCGCTACGTTCCGGCATGGAGATCGACCATGCGGCGGTGTATTGGCCCCGCGTCAAGATCGCCGATCCGCGCGGCAAGGTGATCACCATCGATCCCTCCGGCACCATGGCCGGCGTTTACGCCGCCACCGACGTCAAGCGGGGCGTCTGGAAGGCGCCGGCCGGGCTCGAGGCCAGCCTCATCGGCGTCCGCGGCCTCGAATACCTCATCACCGACGAGCAGAACGGCTCCACCAACACTGAAGCGGTCAACACGCTGCGTTCGATGTCCACCGGCGCGGTGTCCTGGGGCGCCCGCAACATGGTCGGCTTTTCCGACAATGCCGATCAGGACTGGAAGTATGTGCCGGTGCGGCGCATCGCGCTGTTCATCGAAGAAAGCCTCTATCGCGGCTTGAAATTCGCCGTTTTCGAGCCCAACGCGGAGCCGCTCTGGGCGCAGATCCGCCTCGCCGCCGGAGCGTTCATGAACAACCTGTTCCGCCAGGGCGCCTTCAAGGGCCTGAAGTCCTCCGACGCCTACTACGTCGCCTGCGACGCCACCACGACGCGGCAGAACGACATCAATCTCGGCATCGTCAATGTCGAGGTCGGTTTCGCCCCGCTCAAACCGGCCGAGTTCATCGTCGTCACCATCAAGCAGCTCGCCGGCCAGATCGAAGTCTAGCGCCGCGTTGCCGGAAAGGATTCCCTGCCATGCCGATAACCGCCGTCTCGCGACAGATCGATCCCTACAAGAACTTCAAATTCCGCGTTTACATGGGCCCCGCGCTGGTCGCGGGCGTGAGCAAGGTGTCCGGCCTGAAACGCACCACCGAGGTGATCAGCCACCGCGACGGCGCCATGCCGGCCACCCCGGTCAACTCGCCGGGTCAGTCCAAATTCGAGCCCATCACGCTCGAGCGCGGCATCACGCTCGATCACGCCTTCGAGGAATGGGCGAACCAGGTGCTGAGTCCGCTCGGCGATGGCGGCAACAGCCTGGCGCAGATGCGCCGCAACATCGTGATCGAGCTGCTGAACCTGCAAGGCAATCCGGTGATCAAATGGCAGGTCTACGGCTGCTGGGTGTCGGAATACAACGCCCTGCCCGAACTCGACGCCAACGGCAACGCCTTCGCCTTCGAGTCGATTGTCCTGCAGAACCACGGCTTTGAACGCGACGTCGCCTTCGCCGCCGAGCCTGTCGGCATCTTCACGCCGGCCTGACGACCGATGCTGGCCATCTCGCTCCCCAACGGTGTCGATGGCGCCTCGCGCGCCTTCCTCCGTCCGTTGACCGGGGCCGACGAGCTCGGCCTCCATGGCGACAGCTACCGCGATGCGGTGCTGCTGGTCGAGCGGTTGATCGTCGACGAAGACGAATGCCTGCAGCCCGGCCAGACGCGGCGTCTGCCGGTCGGTGACTTTGACGCCATCATCGCCACGCTGTTTTGCGATCTCTACGGCGAGCGGGCCGAGGCGCGTTGCGAATGCGCCCGCTGCCGCAAGGCCTACGAGTTCGACGTGCCCGTCGCGGCCGTGAACGCCGACCGCCGCCAGGCCGACGAGCGGATTTTCGTCCGCGACGGTGTCCGCGTGGCGCGGCTCGCCGAGGGGACCATGCTCAGGCTGCCCGAGGTCCGCGATCTGCTATCGGTGGCTGTGTCGCCGCTGTCGCTCGAAACGTTCATCGTCGAGCGCGGCGGCGATGCGCCCGATATTGTCGAGAACGCATTGGCGCTGTTCTGTCCACTGCTCGCCGACACGGTCGCCACGACCTGTCCAAACTGCGGCGGCGGCCAGTCGGTCGAATTCGATCTGACGACGTTTTTCATGAAAAGCCTGCTGCGCGAACGCGACGTCTTGCTGCGGGAAATCGATGTCGTCGCCCGCGCCTATGGCTGGTCGTTTGCCGATATCGTCGCCATGCCGCGGGCGCTGAGGCACGGTTTCGTGCGCATCGCCGGCGCGGCGACGGCGCGGCGCGCGAGGGCGGCATGAGCTCTTACCTGCAGCGCCTGTTCAACCGCGGCGCGCCGGCGCCCTCGCTTGCCATGCCGGGCCTCGCAATTGCGCCGGCCGCACGCCTGGCCTCGCCGCTGGCGGAGGCGGACCAGCGCCTGAACCTACCCGGCTTCGTCGCGCCCGTCGATACGGCCGATGTCGCGGTCGAACCAGCGGGAGCGATCGTGCCGCATGCATTCTTGGCGCCCCCGACCAGCCATCAACCCTCGATCGACAGTCCGAGGCCTTTGCCGGTCGCGGCTGTGCCTTCCCCGGAGGCAGCGACGCCCGTGAGCGTCGAAGCCGAGTTGCGCGCCGACCCGCGCCCGGCTGCGGGCATCGCCGAACCGATGGCGGCCCCGGCGCTGGCCAACGAGACGGGCGCTGCTACACACCCTCGGGCGCCCGCCGAACCGGTCTCCCTGAGAGCGATCGAGCCCGCCTCCCCCGGGCAAACACGGCGCGCCCTCAGCATCGTCCCATCGGCGCCGGAGGCGCGGACGCCTCAGGAGTTGGCTGAAGATCCCCAGCCGCGCGCGCGGGTCGCAGTGCCTGCGGCCGAACCTGCGGCGCCTGCCCGCGCATTGCCGCAAGCCGCGCCCGAGGCGCAGCCGGCCGCGAAGGCGATCACTAGGGAGGCTTTCGCGCCACCGCGTGCCGAACCGGCAGAGGCCGTCGTGACGCCATTCGCCCGGCCGCGGGCCGAGCCGGTGTCTCGCCCCTTGCCCGACGCGCTCGCCGAGCGGCGGCAGCGCGACGTCCCGCAGCAAGCGTCACCGACTAGCCCGCCAAAATCGGCCCCACCGGCCGAGGCGAACACGTCGGCGTTGCCTGCTGCATCAGCGCCACGCCCCTCGCCAGTCGTGCGGCCGCTGACGGCGGAAGCCGCGTCCGTGATCGGGCCGCTGCCGGTGCGACGGCGCACTGTGTCAATTTTTGGCATGCGGCGGAGGTAGGGCGATGTCGACCAGCGACCTTGCCCTTGTGTCCGCCACGCTCAGGCGCCTGCTGACCATCAACATCGCGCGCCTTGCCGGCGCGGCGGCGCTGCCGATCGAGGTGACCTGCGGCTATCCCGAGGCGCAGGCAGCGGCGAACCGCACGGTGAACCTGCATCTCTACCACATTGCCGAGGATCAATTCCGCCGCAACCTGCCGGGTCCGGGCAGCGACCGGGAGAACGTTTCGACGACGCCGTTGGCGCTGAGCCTGTTCTACATCCTCACCGCCCATCACTCCGCCGCCGAGGCGCTCGCCTGGCAGACCGAGCAGCAGATCATGGGATATGCCCTGAAGACGCTGCACGATTTTCCTTCGCTCAATGACGACACAAGTTTGCTGACGGTGCAGGGAACGCCGGTTCCGGCGTTTCTCGAGGCATTTCGCGACACCGGCAATATCGTCGACATCATCCTCAGGCCGCTGACGCCGGAGGACGCGATCAACTATTGGGCGGCTGAACAGGAGCAGCCGGTGCGGCTGTCGGCGCATTATGAGGTCCGCACCATTCTGATGGACCCGGAGGTATCGCGGTCTTCGCCCGGCATCGTCTACTCGGTCGGCCAGAGCGTCATTCCGCGTTCGGAACTGGCGCTGACCGGCAGCACCAGCGAGCTGAATTTCGCGCGCCCCGCGGCCATCGCCAACGGCCTGCCGCCGACCATCACCGTCTCCCCTGCCCGGCCGGCTCTCGATACGCCCGCCGTCGACCCCCTCTTCCCCGGCAATGCGCGGTTCCGGCTGCTCGGCAGCGGCCTTGCTTCGGGTGTGCAACGGCAGTTGATGGTGCGCAGCGAGCGCTGGCGCGCGGCCGGCGTGCCGTTCGGCGAGATCGCGCTGGCGCCGGGTCCGCTGCAGGCGACACGCTGGGGGGTTTCGTTCGAACCTGATGGCATCGACGTGGAAATCGGTCCAAAACTCGGCTACCGCGACGCCGCCGGTAATCCGGCGACGGTCGACGTCCTGCCGGGGCATTATTCGGCCGCCGTCGAACTCGTTACCGACTACCGCCCGTCCGGTGGCGCCATGCGCGCTGTGACGCAGCGCAGCAATGAGGTGATGTTCACGGTCGCGCCGCGCCTGCATCGCGCCGACCCGCCGGTCGTGATACCGGGCTTGCCCGCCCAGCCGCCGCCCGCCAATGAGAGCCGTCAGCGCATCACGCTGCGCATCTCGCCGAACATCCAGCTCGATGCCGGCACGCCGGGAAAGATCGACCAGCTCGACATCAGGCTCATCGTCGATGGCGCGGCCTATGAGCGGCGCGACGCCTTCGACATCGTGCCGGCGCTGAACGACGGGTGCTTCACTGTCGCCGCGTCGAGCGTGACGTTCCAGCCGTTCTTCGACGCCGCCCTGCCGGCTTTGCATGTGGTGCGCCTGGTCGTCGAAGGTGTCGACGCGCAGCCGTTCTGGATCGGGGTCTGAGATGGACGCCGACCTCGATCATGTTGCGTTTCAAAGGGCGCGCCATGCGAACGCCACCCCCTCGGAGGTCGGCGACCTGGTCTGCGAGCGAGTTCGGCTGGCAGCGGAATTCGTTCACGGTCATGGTCATGCCGCCAGCCTTGAACGGGTGGCAGCGATAGACGAAGCGCTGGAGACGCTGCCGGCTGGGCGGATACGCCGGCGTATCAGGGATGTGTTCCGTCTGTCGCCGCGTGAGCTTGACCTGCTCGACCTGACGCTGGCCATCTGGCTGGAAGGCGACCTCTTCGCCGGCCTGCCATGGGCGACGACACGGCCACGGGCGCCGGCAACCGCGGCCGCGCTGTTCGGTCATGACCGGCCCCTGCTTCTCGCTGGCAATTTGCCGCTGGTTGCGTGGAATCTGATTTTGCCTAGCCGCGACGGCGGGGTCGAGATTGACCCGGCAGTCGCCGCGACGATGCTGGGCGACATTTCGGTCGATGCGCGGGTCGCGGATATGGTCGAGCCGCTCTCCGGTGCGTCCGCCGCTCCGGCGCGGCAGAATGCCGAGGCGCTGGCTGCGAAGACGGGTGAATGGCTGCGCCGCGGCGTTCCCGTCCGTTTGCTGTTGCATGGCGCATCGACCGCCGGCTGCGTCGACTTCGCCCAGAGCATCGCGGCGGTCCTCGGCGCCCGGCTGCTCAACGCGGCGATCCCGGCGGACATGCCGGTGGGTGAGCGCGCCGACGCGTTCCTGCGCATTCAGCGCGCCGCCTTGATCGCCGGCTACGTGCCGCTCTGGAGCGCGCCTCCCGCGCCGTGGCCGCTCAGGGTGCAAGGCAGTCCGCTACAATTTGTCATTCCGCGCCCCGGCGAAGCGATCGAGCAGGCGCCGTCGTTGCGCGACATCGATGCGGCCGTGCCGGCACTCGGCGGCGAAGACCGTCACCGGCTGCTGCTGCTTGCGGCGCCGGCGGCCGAGCGTTGGGCGCCCGAGCTGGTCGCGAACCTGGCCCGCGGCTCCTCCGACCTCGACGATTTCATCGCCCTGGAGAATGAAAGCGTCACGACGTCGGACGAGGCGCGCGCCTTCGTCAGCCGTCGTCTTGCTCGACGCATCGGCGCCGCCGGCACTTTGATGCCGCAGGCGCATGGCTGGAACGATTTGGTCCTGCCGCCGCGCACCACGACGCTGCTGCGCCAGATCCCGTTCGAGATCCGCAACCGCGAAAAACTGCTTGGTTTCAACCCGACGGGTGCCCCGACTGGCATTTCGGTGCTGTTCTGCGGCGCGTCCGGCACCGGCAAGACGATGGCCGCCCAGGTGCTCGCGCGCGACCTTGGCGTCGACCTGATCCGTTCCGACCTCGCCGGCACCGTCAGCAAATATATCGGTGAGACGGCGAAGAACCTGCGGCGCATTTTCGAGCAGGTCGCAGGCAGCGGTGCGATCCTGATGTTCGATGAGGCCGACGCGCTGTTTGCTCGCCGCACCGACGTGAAGGATGCTCATGACCGACACGCCAATGCCGATACCAATTATCTGCTGCAGCTGATCGAAAGCTATGACGGCGCGGTTCTGCTTGCGAGCAACAAGCGCGACAACATCGACCCCGCCTTCATGCGCCGCCTGCGCCACGTCGTTGATTTTCCCGCGCCCGGGCCGGCGGAACGGCTGCGGCTCTGGCAGGTGCATCTCGGCGGACGCCGGCCCGAGGAGCAGGCGGACGCGCGGCTCGACGCCCTGCTGGCGGATCTGGCGGAAGCCATCGATTTCAGTCCGGCCCAGATCCGCAACGCCGCCGTCACTGCGCAATTTGCCATGCTGCGGCGCGAGGCGAGCGCGCTTGCGCCCGACGATGCGCTGTTCGGCGTTGAACGCGAACTCGAGAAGGACGGCAGGGCGCTGGAACCGCGCGAGCGTGCGCGGCTTGCCCGTCACCTGGCCGCTGGAGGCGTCGATGGCCGGCTCTGACCTGCCTCCCGGCGCCAAGGCGATCAGCGGGGCGTTCGTCCAGCTCATCCCGGACATCGTGCTGTTCACGCCCAACATCATCCTGTTCCAGTACAATCCCGAGAAGATCTCGCGCGGCCTGACGCCGTGGAACCCGTTCGAGCAATCGTCCAGTCCGCGTGGCGCCGCCGCTCCGGACGTGGCGCCGACGCCGCCCGACGAAAAGATCAGCTTCGAACTGCATCTCGACGCCACCGACTTCGCGCAGCAGTCGAATCCGATAAACCGGCTGACCGGGGTAGCGTCGCGCATCGCCGCGATCCGCAAGCTGACCAAGGCCAGCCAGGGCATGCTGGGCGATCTGGTGCAAAGCGTCGCCAATCTCGCCGGCGCCGACACCGCGCAGGCCAAACGTCCGTCGATCCCGATCACCTTCCTGATCTTCGGGCCCGGCCTGATGCTGCCGGTGCGCCTCACCAGCCTCTCCATCGAGGAGACGATGTTCACGGAGGCGCTCTACCCGATCCACGCCAAGGCGTCTGTCGAGATGCAGGTGATCCGCCCGGACATGTTCAAGTGCAAGGAGGACCTGATCTCCGATCTGGCGATCGCCGCTTACAACCTGAACCAGATCCAGGAGGACGCGCTGGCGATCGCCAACCTCGCCAATGGCGCGTTCGACATCATGGGCATGCTGCAGGGATAGGCTGATGGCACTGTTCGACAAGAAAAGCCGCTATGTGAAGCACGCCAAGGTGGTGCACGCCGTCGATCGCAACGGCCGCGCCGTCACCGCATTGACGCCGGCGGCGCCGCCGCCCGAACAGGAACTCGGTGTTCACCTGAAGAAGGAGAACGAACGCCTTGATCATCTTGCGAATTTCTATCTCCGCGACCCGTCCGCCTTCTGGCGCATCTGCGAGCTGAACGACGCTATCGTACCGGATGCGCTGGCCGAACGCCTGCATATCCGCA
Organism: Mesorhizobium sp. IMUNJ 23232; assembly: GCF_044326205.1. NCBI lineage: Bacteria > Pseudomonadati > Pseudomonadota > Alphaproteobacteria > Hyphomicrobiales > Phyllobacteriaceae > Mesorhizobium > Mesorhizobium sp. IMUNJ 23232. The sequence continues at coordinate 22,423 of NZ_JBIRCY010000061.1, read as the reverse complement.
TCCCGGCGAGGGGGGCGCGCTGATGGGCTACGGCTTCCAGCTGGTTTCCGGCGACGACAACGAGGCGATCGACTCCGCCCTGATGGATTCGATCACCGAGGTGCGCGTCGAGGAGGAACTGTCGAAGGCGACGCGCTTCGCCGTTCGCTTTGACGAGGATTTGTGCGAGGGCGAGCCGAAGACGCTGCAGGCAACCGCGCTGAAGCCGGGACAGATGCTCGGCGTCATCGTCTGGAACAGCGAGGAGCAGCCGCACTGCCTGGTGCGCGGCCCGATCACCAAGACCAAATCGTCGGCGGTGGTCGGCGGCGCGGGCTCATGGCTCGAGGTGCACGGCGAGGATCGCCGTCTGGAGATGGACCGTCAGACTGTCCACGCCGCCTGGGAAGGCCTGGCGTCTGACATCGTCGGCGCGCTGCTCACCAACCATGGCTTCGAGCCGACGACCGCGGCCACCACGCGGCCGTTCGACAAGGCGCAAAACACCCTCAACCAGAGCAACTCGGACCTGAAGCTGATCGAGGACCTGGCGCGGAAGAACAACTACGAGTTCTGGGTCACCTATGAGGTGAGCGCTCCATCGCTGTTCCAGACGGGCTACGAGATTATCGAGACGGCGCATTTCGAGCCGTCGCCGCCGCGTCCGGCGGGTCTTGCCGCCGCCCTGCCCTTCACCCTCGACGACCTCGTCGGTGGCGCGTCCGGGCCGACGATCCGCATCCACACGCCCGTCGACAAATGTCCCAACACGACCTCGTTCGAGATCGATGTCGATGCGGAGCGCGCGACGGCCGCCCTGATCGCCGCCGTGAATACGCGCACCGGCGACGTCGAGGAAACCGAAGCCGCCGATGAGCAGCCCGAGACCGACCCGGGCGCGCTGCGCGTCGCCGACGCGTTTGGCGTGAAGCGCACGATCAGCGAGCCGGGCGCCGGCACCGCCGAAGACCGGCGCGCCGAGCAGGAAGCCGTGCTCACCGAGGAAGGCTGGTTCATCACCGCCAAGGTCAGCACCAGCTCGCACCTTTTGCCCGGCATCCTGTCCAGCCATCAGATCGTCAGCGTCGAAGGCTCCGGCTTTCTGCATGCCGGCAAGTACCAGGTGGCCAAGGTGGTTCACGTCATCAATGCGTGGGGCCACCTGATGGATGCCACGCTCAGGCGCAACGCATTGCCGGAGGCGCTCAATGCTTGACGACCAGATGGAGCGGTTGTTCGAGGCGTTGGCTTCGCGCCATTTCGGCAAGTATCCCGGCGTGGTGAAAGACAATGTCGATCCGCTGAAGAGCGGCCGCGTCGAGGTGGAGATTCCGACGGTGCTCGGCGCCCAGCGCGTCTGGGCTTTGCCCTGCGTTCCCTATGTCGGCAAGGGCGGCCTCGGCTTTCACGCCATTCCGGACACCGGCTGCAACGTCTGGATCGAGTTCATTGCCGGCGACCGCAACCACCCGATCTGGACCGGCTGCTTTTGGCCCGAGAATGCGCTCGACACCGCCGACGCGATGCCCGGCGTAAAATTCTGGAAGACCACCAGTTTCACCATCCGCATCGACGACGACCAGGGCGAGCTCACTATCGAAAGCGCGGCCGGCGGCAAGATCACCATCAGCCCGACCGAGATATCGATCGAGGCGCCCAGCATCAACCAGACCTGCGGTTCGCGAAAAGTGGCGCTGACGCCCGCCACCTTCGATGTGTTCAGCGGCGCCTTCAGCGTGGTGTGATGGCGGGCGGCGTTCACACCATCCCGGCAGGCGTGCAGGACGGCACGGCCATTCCGGCCGTCGCGAAAGTTTCGGCCAATACGCGCGTCATGGCGCAGACCGGCCCGCTCAGCATCGCGACGGACGTGCTCACCTTTCCCGGACCGAGCACCGTCGGCAACTGGCTGGCGTCCAACCAGCGCACGCTGGTCAACGGCGTTCCCACCATCGCGCAAAGCTCGGTCGGCCAGGCGATCGTCCCCGGTCCGCCGCCGGTGCCGAGCCCCGCGGTGGTGACGACCGCCGATCCCAGAGTCAAGGCAATGTGAGGAGGGTGGGATGGAGCATGACCGCATCGCCTATCCCATTGCCATCGATCCCGGCGCCGGTGGCCTCAAGCGCGAGCCCGACTATGAGCGCTACGTCAAGCAGCTGATCATCCAGGTGCTGATGACCGCGCATGGCGAACGCATCAACCGGCCGGATTTCGGCGCCTCGGTGCGCCGACTGGTGTTCGCGCCGCTGGCCGCCGGCATCTCGACGTTCGTTCAAGCGATGATCCTGCAGGCGCTCAACCGCTGGCTGTCCGACGTCATCCGCGTCGAGGCGATCAAGGTCGACATTATCATGGAGGAGGTGCGTATCGAGGTTACCTACGTCATCCTCGCGCGCGGTGATCGACGCTATCTGTCGATGGAGGTCACGCCCTGATGACCGCCGCGCTGTCCCGCAAGAGTCTGATCTGCAACCAGGCCGTGCCGGTCGTCACCGGCATCGACTCCGTGCAGGTGGTCGATCCGCAGCTGCAGACCGAACTCTTGGTTTTCTTCATCGTCGACCCGGACCTGGTCCAGACCGCGGCCGGGCCGCCGCCGACCTTTGCGATCGACCTGTCGGGCGGCGTGCCGCTGGCCGCGGCGCCCGGCCTGGTGACGATCGCCGCCGTCGGCGCTCCGAGCGCTCCCGTGCCGCAGCCGGTCAGCGCCGAATGGGACCGCGTGATCGTCGCAGGCGCTGCACGTACGGTCTTGCGGCTTCGCTTCGCCGCGCCGGGTGGCTTCGACATCTACGCCCTGACGGTCAACCTGCCGCAGGTCGATCCCTTCTTCAACGAAGTCGAGTTCTCGTTCAAGCAGGGGTGTGAGACCGGCTTCGACTGCGCGCCCGATTGCGACTGCCCGCCGGCCGAAACCAAACGGCCGGAGATCGACTATCTGGCGCGGGATTTCGACAGCTTTAATTCGGCGCTGCACGATTTCACCCGGCGCTACTATCCGCGCTGGTCAGAGCACCTGACCGCCGACGCCGCCTCGATGCTGATCGACCTCCTCGCCGCGCTGGGCGACGAGTTCGCCTATATGCAGGACCGCTTTGCCCGCGAACCGTTCCTGGAGCTCGCAACGCAACGCCGCAGCCTGCAGCGGCTGGCGCGGCTGGTCGACTACGTTCCCGATCCCGGCCGCAACGCCCGCGCGCTGCTCAGCCTGTCCATGCAGCCGGTGCCGGTCAACAGCGTCGCGATCCGGCTCTCCTTCGCTGAGCGGCTGACGGTTTGGGCGTCCGCGGCCGGCGTACGCCCGGTGCCTTTCGAGCTCGGCCGCAACCTTGACGACACTCGCACGATCGACGTCCACCATCACTGGAACCGGATGCCGCTGCACCTATCGGACCCAAGCCAGCCCTGCCTGAAGGCAGGACAGAACTGGATGTATCTGGCGCCCGGCCAAGGCAATGTCGCGTTGCCGCGCGCCACTCAGCTCCCGCCGGGGCAGACGCCCGCAACGGCTTGGTTGGAGCGGTGGATGGTGTTGTCCTCTGCGCCGAGCGACCCGTCGGTCGAAGCTCGAGCGTGGGCGGTGCAGATCACCAAGGTCGAGCAGCTGGTCGATCCGATCGTGCTGACCGGTGGCGGTCCGTCTGAGATCACCCGCGTCGAATGGGACGCGGCGCAGGCGCTGCCATTCGACCTGCGCATCGCCGAAACGCTGCTCTATGGCAACACGGTCGAGGCGACGGCCGGCATGACGGTCACCGAACGGTTCGCCGTTGGCCACGAGACGACGACCGATCCGTTGATTGCCGGGCTGCCGGGCGCCGTCGAGCGCGAGTCGCTTCAGGACCCGGACAGCTGCGAGCGCGCAACAGCGATCATCCTCGGCCTGCGGATCAGCGAGGCCGAAGGCGTCGCGTTCACGGGCGAGCGCAACCTCCTGAGCGAGCGCGTTCCCGAGATCGACGTGAAGGATGTGAGCAATCCCGTCGCACCGACGCAGTGGAATTTCGCTCACACCCTGCTCGACGCCGACGAGGACGACCCCGCCTACACGCTGGATCCCGGCATGTGGCGCGATATTGTGCGCTACCATCGCGACGGCGAGATCATCGTCCATTCCGACTATGCCGGCGACTTCGGCTGGTCGGTCCGCTTCGGCGGCGGCGGCTTCGGGGTCACGCCCGCTCCGGACAGCCTATTTGCGGTGCGCTACCGCACCTTCGCCGGCAGCCGTTCCAATCTGCCCGCCGGCACCATTAGGGCGCTCGATCCGCCCGATGGAAGTCCGCGCAAGCCGGCACTCGCGGCGGTCGCCGAAATCGTCAACCTGCTGCCGGCCGCCGACGGCGTCGATCCGGAAACGCCGATCGACATTCGCCGGCGGGCGCCCGAATATTATCGGGCTTTTCCGCTGCGGGCGGTGCGCGACGAGGATTATCGCGAGATCATCGAGCGGCTGGACTGGGTATCGAAGGGCGGCGCTGAGGCGCGTTGGACCGGCAGCTGGCTCACCGAATTCGTCACCGCCGATCCGGACGATGCGTTCGAGATGTCGGCGGACCAATTGACCGCGCTGGGCAATCTCGTCGACGCAGTGCGGCAGGCCGGCCGCGACGTCGTCGTGCGGCAACCGCGCTTCCTCTCCGTCGATCTGGACATCACCATCTGTGTCGAGGACGGCTTCTATGCCGGCCAGGTGCGCGAGGCGGTGCTTGCCGCGCTGGCGGGCGGCGCCAGGGGAAATGACCGGCGCTTCTTCGACCCCGACAATTTCACCTTCGGCGAACCGCTCCGGCGTTCGGCGCTTGAGGCGGCGGTGCAGGCGGTCCCGGGCGTCCGCGGTGTCACCGGCATCCGCTACCGGCCGCGCAACCTCGCGACGTGGCAGCCTTTCGAGCAGCCGGAGATCGGCGTCGCCATCAACGAGCTCGTCCGCATCCAGAACGATGCGCGGTATCCGGAGCGCGGCGCGATCACCGTGCGCGCGACGACGGCTCCCTGCCAAGGGGGGGCGTGTCCATGAGCGGATGCAATTGCGGTTGTGACGACACCGCCTTCGGCAGCGGCTGCGCGTGCGATCATCAGCGGTTCCCGCCGCCGGCCCGCATCGCCGCCGGCCTCTCGCGTCTGCCGCGCCAATGGGCCGGCTTTGCCGAGTATCGCGACCATCTCCTGTCACTGGTGCGCTCGCGACCGGCGCTCGACGCCTGGCGGGCGCGCGACAATGACGATCTCGGCCTTATGGTGCTCGACAGCTGGTCCTACGTTCTCGACGTGACCGGCTTCTACGACGCCTTCGTCGCGGGAGAGACCTATATCCGCACGGCGACGCAGCCCCGCTCGCTGCGCAATCTCGTCGCGCTGACCGGCTACCGCCCGCGCCCAGCCGTCGCCGCGTCGGTTTACCTCGCGGCCTTTGCCGACGGCGCCGACCCGGTCGCGCTGCCCGCCGGCACCGGCTTCCGCAGCAAGGCGGTCGGCGCAGATCCACCGCAGCTGTTCGAGCTGCAGCGCGACACCGTCATCCACCCGGCCCACAACAGCTGGACGCAAGCGCCCGAACGGTCGTCGGCCTTCGCCGGCATTTTTGCGTTCCCGCAGACCTCTGCCGGTGTCGCTGCCGGCCAGATCGTCCTGATCAGGACGAGCTCAACCATGCACGCGGCGCGCGTCTCGCAGGTGAAGAGCGTGCGCCTGGAAGACGCCGAGCAGTACCGGGTCGCCAGCTTCACGCCTGCCCCGCCATCGCTATCCGGCACGGCCCTCTCGGCGATCGATATCTCCGTGTTCGGCCAGAGCGCCGCGCCGACCGCGTTCGTCCCCGACCAGATGTCGATCATCATCGCGATCCCGACCATGTCGCCAGGGTCGGGGTCGGGCTCGGTCATCGCGCCGGCGGTAAGCGAGCCGCCCGCCTTCGGCTCGACCTTCGTCGTCCTCGATTCGCTCTACACAAGCATCCGGCCGAACGACCCGGCGATCATCGAGACGACGGGCGGCGTGTTGAAACCGGTGATCGTCACCGACGCGAAAGCCGTCCCGGTCATCCTTTCGGATCCAGTCAGCACCAAAGTCACCACCAAGGTCACGCAGATCAGGTTTGCCTCCATCGGAAACTCGGGCGATGTGGCGCGCGTGCATTTCCGCGCCACCCCGGCCGGGGCGCTGGTCAATCCGGGCAGGACGAGCTTCTCGCCCGCCGAGCTGATTGGCCCACACGCACTGCAAGGACCGGTCCGCATGCCGTCCGGCACCCCTGCCCCGGTTGCCCTCATCGCCAATGGCGAAGGCAATGGCGGCGCCCGCTATGACGGCACGGTGGCGGCCGGACAGCACGGCGCGGCCAGCGCCACGGCCACCGCGCTCGTCGATGCCGCCGCGGACAGCCTGACCACGCCGATCGCCTGGCATGGCAATGTGCTGCGGGCGACGCGCGGGCAGACGGTGTTCAACGAGGTGTTGGGATCGGGCAATTCGGCGGCCGCCTACCAGACGTTCCGCCTGCGCAAAAAGCCACTGACCTACCTTCCCTCCCCCGCAGCGGACACAGGTGTAGCGCCCGAGCTCGAAGTCAGGGTGGGCGGCATCCTGTGGCGCCGCATCGAGACGTTTCTCACAGCCGGACCGGACGACCACGTCTACATCGTTCGCCATGACGACGAGGGCGAAACCGACATCATCTTCGGTGATCTCTGCCGCCCGACCACGGGCAATGCCAATATCACCGCGACCTATCGCTTTGGCGCCGGCGCGGCGTCGCCGCCGCCAGGCTCGATCGGCCAGATCGCCAAGCGCACGGCGGGCCTCTCAAAAGTGCTCCAGCCGCTCGAATGTGCCGGCGGCGCCGACGCGGAGGCTGCCGATGCGGTGCGTGTGAACGCGCCGGTCAAGATGATGACCATGGGCCGCGCGGTCTCGATCTCCGACTATACGGTGTTCGCCAGGGGCTTCACCGGCATCGTCAACGCGGCGGCTGCATGGGCCTGGGATGGGGTCTACCAGCAGGCGACGGTCAAGATCTGGGTCATTTCCGCCGGCGCCAGCCTTGCCGTCGAACTCGCGGGCTACCTGCAGCAGCTCGGCGACGCCAATGTCGCGATCAGCGTCACCGAGGCGACGGATGTCGGCGCGACGCTCGCCGTGTCGATCGACGTCGCCGCCGGCTATGATCGGCCGCTTGTCGCGGCGGCCGTGGAAGCGCGTCTGACCGATCCCAAAGCAGGCCTGTTCGCAGCGGCCAATGCGGCTATCGGCGTGCCGCTCTATCGCAGCGTCATTGTCGCCGCCGTGATGGGCGTCGACGGCGTCGCCGCTGTACGCTCGCTGTCCGTCAATGGGCAGCCTGTCGACACGGCGATCGCCGTGCAGCCTGGCTGCTACCTTGCCTTCGAAACCGTGGTGGTGGGCTGAGCTATGGCGATCCCGGTCGAAGTCGAAGCTCGCACCGCCCGTGACCACTATCCGCGCTACTATGCGGAGAAGCTGTGGTCCTGGATCCCGGAGGTCTACCGCAACGAGGATTTCCGCGCCGCGAAGCCCGGCGTGCTGCGCGCTCTGATCGAAATCATCGCCGAGGACGCCGCGACCGCGCGCCGCTCGATCGACCGGTTGTGGGACGATGCGCTGATCGATTACGCCGACGACTGGGCCGTGCCCTATATCGGCGATCTCGTCGCAACGCGCGTGCTCAACAGCCTGAATCGTCGCGGCGTCAGGACCGACGTGGCGCGGACCGTGTTCTATCGCCGCCGCGCCGGCACTCCAGTGGTGCTGGAGATGCTGATCAAGGACATCACCGGCTGGGGCGGCACGGTGTCCGAGGCCTTCCGTCGCCTGGCGCGCACCTGGCACGGCCTGGACGATGACCCGTACGCGGTGCCGAACGGCTTTTTCGGCACGCCGAAGGGCGGCACCGTGAAGCTCAATCTCGCCGACATCGCGGAAAAGCTCGACGGACCGTTCGATTCCTACGCGCATGTGCCGGATTTTCGGCGACTTGAGGGTTTTCGCGGCCGCTACAACATCCCCAAGCTCAACATCCATCTGTTCCGCCAGAAGCCCGTAAAACTCGGCTTCACGACGGCGGTCCGCATCCGCGACAATTGCTGGACGCTCGATCCCTCCGGCCGGGATGTCCAGCTCTTCGCCAACAACCAGCGCGGCGTGCAGCTTCCGGCTCACAGCGAGCGCGGCAAATCCGACGGCTGGGAACCGGCGCGCGCGTCGAAGATGCCGGCGCCGATGAGCTGCCGCATGCTGAACGAGGCGTGGTTCAGGCTGATGCCCGGCGCCATCCCGCTGGCGTTCGGCGCGACGCTGGCGCCGCTCGCCGATGCGCGAATCTATGGCGCGCGCAAGCTGCTCGAACTGGTGGTGCGCGTCACCGGCGCGCCGCCCACGGCTGCGAATTTCCTTGCCCTCCAGGCCGCGACAGTCGAGGCGACGTCGGCCAAGCTCGATTACCTCACCTATGCGCTCCTGCTGCGCACGGGGCTGGACCTCACCACCGCGACGGCGCTTGTCCCGGAGCAGATCAGCGCCGCCGACCTCTCGGCATGGGATGCCCCGCCGCTTGGCTCGCCGCTCACCGTCGGCGTCGACGCGGTCGTGGACCCCGCGCGCGGTCGTGTCATCCTGCGCTCCAACGAGTCGCTGATGCCGCAGACCTGGCATTACGGACAGTTCGACCATGTCGGCGCGGGCGGCCATGAGCGTCGCAGCCGGGTGTCGGCCAACGGCACACCGATCGCATCGGCCCAGGCCGACCGCGGCCCGATCGTGCTCGCGCCGCTCGCCGCGACCGGCGTGTTCACCTTCCAAGACAGCAGGTCCTACACAATGGCAGCCACCGGCATCGCCAATGTCGAAACTCTGAACCTGCAGGCCAACGACTTCCAGCGCCCCTATGTCCGCCTCGTACTGCCGGATGGCGACGATGAGTTCGTCATCTCCGCAAAACCCCAGAACGCGGCGCTCGGCGCGGACGATCCCGCCAACCGCCGCACACTGATCCTAGAGGGGCTTTGGCTTGGCATCGACAATGCGACGCCGCACACCCAGGCGCTGGTCAACGCGCCCGATCCCGTCGCGCCCGTGCCCCGCAGCCTGGTGCTGGACGGCAATTTCCATCGCGTCGAGCTCAGCAATGTCAGCATCGACCCCGGCGGCGAGCGGGCACGTGGCGCACCCCTGATGGCGTCGGTGATCCCCGCCGTTTCCATCATCGTGCGGGGCCAGGTCGACCAGCTGGTAATCGACCGTTCGATCGTCGGCGCCATCATCGAGGAGCGCGCCGCCGCCGACCCATGCTCGGTCGGCAAGGTGATCATCCGCGACTCCATCGTGCTGAACGCGGTGCCCAACACGCCGGCCATCGATTTGCCGATCGGTCGCCTGGCGATCGAGCGCTCCACCGTGTTCGGCGACGTCGAAGTCAATCGCATCGACGCCAACGAGACGCTGGTCCAGGGCCGGGTGACGGTGACGGACAACCAAAGCGGCTGCTTCCGCTTCAGCGCGGCTGCCAGCGACGGACCGTACCGCCTGCCGAAACAGTTCGAGTCGCACCTTTACCCCGGCGGCATACCGAACGGCTTCTTCGTGTCGCGTCGTTTTGGCGACGCCGGCCTGGCCCAGCTCAGCGATGACGCGCCGCGGGCTCTCAGGCGCGGCGGCGAAAACACGTCGGAGATCGGCGTTTTCAACCGGACCTTGGCGCCAATCCTTGCAGACGACCTTAGACTGAAATTCGAGGAATACGCCCCGCTGAACCTCGTCAGCCAGTTCATTTTCGAGACGTGAGGAGGCGATACGATGTCCGCGATCGACATTACCCGCAATCTGCATCAGCCGGCCAAGCACTATTCCGGGCTCGTCCAGCTGCAGGGCTCCGTCATCCTCGACGCCGAGCTGAACGAACGCGACCGGCTGCAGGATCACGCCATGCGCCGCCTGCTGACGGACTTCGTCTGCTCGCGCGCCTCGCCCGATGACGGCTTCAAGATCGACGCCGTCACCGACGCCCCATACGACTTCACGATCAAGTCTGGCTCCCTCTATCTCGGCGGCATGCGCTTCGACATGGAGCACGACGAGACCTTCCTGCTGCAGAGCGACTGGCTGCAGCAGGGCGCGCCGCTGCCGACGGCGCCGACCGATGCCGATCTTGCCGCGGGGTCGCGTTTCGATGCGGTGTTTGGCGAGGGCCACGAGCAGCCGGTCAGCGGCTCCGAGGACGGCGAGATCGTCGAGGCGGCGCTCGGCGGCCCGCAGCCGTCGGCTCGCATGCGGCGCATGCGGCGGGTCCGCGTTTTGACCGCCACGCCAGACAATTGTCCGGATGCGTTCGACGCCGTGCTTGCCAGCCTTGGCGGCACGTTCAATCGGCAGTCATGCGAACTCGTCTCCAATCGCCGGCTAAGCGTCGGCTTCCAGCCGTTGAACATTCCGCCCGATCCGTGTTCGCCGCGCAACAAGAGCGGCTATCTCGGGGCCGAAAACGAGACGATCCAGGTGCGCGTCATCGCGCCCGGCCGCTTCGTCTGGAGTTTTGGCAACGCGTCGCCGGTTTACAAGGTGAAGCTCATCCGCAACGTCGCGGCTGGCCGCGACGCGGTGGAGATTTTCCCGCCGCCGCGCGATCAGTCGCTGAGGCCCCGCGCCGGCGACATCATCGAGCTGATCCGCTGCGGCTCGCTGCTGTCGAATGGCGAACTGGCGGCCGAGCATCACGGCCTGATGACGGTCGCGACCACCGCCTACGATCCGCAGACGCGGCGTGTCGAGATCGCCACGCCGTCGCAGCCGGGAACTCAGGTGCCCGCCGCCTTCAGCAATCATGCCCGCACCCAGGCGCTGGCGGCGCTTTTGGCGCCTGAACTGCCCGCCGATTTCCAGCTGCAGCCCGAGTACTACTATGCCCGGGTATGGCGCGGTCAGGCGGTGCCCAGCGCCGACCACGGCATCGCCTTCGTCAACGGCACTGCGGTCGCGCTCGGCAACACCGGCGTCACGGTCACCTTCACGGGCGATGGGCCGGTCGGCGATTTCTGGACGTTCTCGGTGCGCCCGCATACGCCCGACATCATCGTCCCGTGGGAGATGCGCATCGCCAATGGCGTCCCGCCGACGGGTCTCAAGCGGTATGTCGCGCCGCTCGCGCTGATCGAGTGGTTCCTGGACGACAACGGGGCCGTGCGGTCGCGCGTGCATGATTGCCGGCGCACCGTACGCAAGCTGTGCGAATCCGATGGCTGCTGCGAGATCACGGTGGGCGACGGCACGGAAAGCCATGGCGACGTCGACAGCTTGGCGGCGGCGATCGACCTTCTGCCGGCCAATGGCGGCAAGATCTGCCTGCTGCGCGGCCATCATGACGGCCATGTCGTGCTCAAGGAACTCCGCAACGTAACGATCGAAGGCTGCGGACCTCTGTCGATCCTGCACGGACTTCCCGGACGCAAGCGAGCGGTGATCGGCATTTTCGACTGTGACACGATCCGCCTGCGCAATTTCGTCATCGATGCGCCGGAGACCATCGGCCTGCACATGGCGGACTCGCATTCCGGCAAGGGCTTCGGCCGGGCCCTGCGATCGATTTCGGTCAAGGACATGGGCTTCATCGGGCGCGACCGGCCGTGCGTCATTTTCGACGGTGGAGACGGTCTCACGTTGGAAGGCTGCCGGCTGAGGCTCGACGCGCTACAGGAGCGCCTTGGCGAAAACGCCTCGGAAAATGGCCTCGCCAGCGCGGTCATCGTCATCGGCGCGCACATCCTGATCGAGCGCAACGCAATCGCGGCGGGCGACAAGATCGAGAACAGGCTGCGGGCGCTGGGCGGCATTCACGTCCTTGGCGGCAGCGAGGATGTCGACATCCGCCGCAACGCCATCAACGGCGGCAGCGGAACCGGCATTCAGCTCGGCAGCATATCCCTGGTGAAGAGGGACCTCGGCAAAGGCTTCAGCACGCGCTTCGACGGCTATCTCGCGGCCGAGGCGCGTAAGGAGCGCGACCGTTACATGATGTGGATGCGGCGCATCATCGTGGAAGAAGACGGTTGCATCAAGTTTCCGCCCGATCCCCACGACCCGGGTGACGACGATCCCAACGATCCGCGCAAGCCCGACGCGGACCTGGCCATCCTCAGGTTGCGCATCATCGAAAACGATATCGCGTCGATGGGGGGTGACGGCATCGGCGTGTTCGCCTTCTTCGACATCTGCAAGGACCCACAGTTCATCTCCATTTCCGATGCCGTCATCCGCGGTAATCGCATCACCGGCTGCGCGCTGCGCGAGGCGCCGAAGCTCCAGGACGGCCTTTATGCCTGGTCGGCGCGCGGCGGCATCGTGCTCGCGCATGCCGAGAAGCTGGTGGTCGAGGACAACCAGATCATCGACTGCGGCGCCGATGGATGGGGACCGATCTGCGGATTCTTCTGCGCCATGACCGAGGGAGTCCGTTTCGAGGGTAATCTGATCGTCGGCAACGGTCGCCGCATCCACAGCTCCAAGGACCAGGTCGAGCTCGGCCAGCGCGGCGGCATCGTCATCCGCTACGCCATGCCGCCAACGACGCCCATCGCCGACATGCTGAATTCGTACGGCAAGCGTTACAAGACCGAATACATGCGCAGCGGCACCGACGCCGTCCTGATCGCCAACAACCGCATCTCCGCGCCGGAGGGTCGCGCGCTCGACATCACCGGTCTCGGCGGCATGTCGATCTCGGGCAACCAGCTCGAAAGTCTCGGCGCGGTGTCGATGAACTGGGTCGCGGCCGCAGGTCTGGCGCTGGCCAGCCGGCTACAGCCCCAGTTGCCCGCTGGCGCGGTCGACATCATGCGATCCAACCCGCTTGGCGCGCTGTTCGGCGGCGCCGTCGTGTTCGTGATGAATCTGTGCGCTTTGGGCGACCATTCGCCTCCCGGCATCGGACTCGCGTTCGGCGTCGATGTCGATAGCTCCGGCGACAGCGACGGCGCCATCTATCTCAGCAACGGCAAGGTCATGTTCAATGACAACCAGACCCACTACGAGGCGCTCACCATCGATATCGAGAGCATGGTGTTCAGCGGCATTTTCCTCGGCAGTCTCGATGATGTGCAGATGTGCAACAATCAGGGTGATGTCGATCTGGCACGCGGCGTTATGTGCACCCATGCTGCCGTGCTCGGTCCGACGGTCAATGTCCAGCACAACCGCCTGAGCGAACCGTTCAGCCCGTTTCTCGATGCCAGCCGGCGCAAGGTGTACCTGTCGCTGGTCACGTTCGGTACCGCGAACATCACGACCATGAACTTCGGAACACATTGCATCCTGCCCATGGCGGGCAATGCACAAATGTCGATCGTCGACCCGAACCGCTCATACGCCCTCGCGATGGATGACAAGCTTTGCGACCAAGGCAAGCGAACCGTCGTCGGACTGCTGATAGTCGGTTTGCAGCTTGGCCTGAGGAGTGCCGCGATATGGAAGAAGAATTCCTGATTTCACCAGACGATCTGAAGCACTTTTTCGCGCTGCGCGAGAGCGCGCTTCTGTGCCTCGGCAACGCGCTCTTCGGGCGCGTGCGGTTCTACGAAAAGCACTCCGCCTGGGCGGCGGAGCAGTATGGCAACGCCAGCTACCAGGTCGACGCGCTGGATAGCGCGACGTTCTTGGCGCACAACCGCCGGCAGGCGGTGCTTGAGGAGGTGAAGCGGGCATCCGTGCCCATTCCCGATGTCGAGCCCGGCATCATGACCTTCAGCGGGCGAGTTACCAGCGAAGGCAAGTCCGCGCGGGGGTTCGTCGTCACCGCCTATGAGGCTGGCGAAAAGCTTGTCGGCCGCGCGGTCGTCGGCGACCGCGGCCATTTCGTCCTCGAGGTCGGCGAAGGCACCGCCTTGCGGCTGGTCGTCTTCGATCCCGATGGCAAGGAGGCCCACACCGACAACCAGGTCTATGCCTTCGAGCCGGGCAAGCGCGCCTTCGTCGAGATCGCAATCGGCAAGCGCGACAAGTCAGTCGACATCCCACCCGACAGGAAGCCGTCGGATCGGGCATTCGAGATGCCTCCGCTTGTCGACAAATTGGTGCGCGACGCCGAACAAGTCATCAAGAACGCCGGCCTGCAGGTCGGTGACAAGATCATCGAGTTTGACGCCAAACGCCCCAACATGGTGCTCAGGCAATGGCCCGAGCCTGGTATGAAGGTCATGCCGGGGGATCGCGTGACACTGACTGTCAGCCAGATGCGCGTGTTCATCACCGTGGGCAGTGTTCCGTCGCTGGTTGGCCGTTCGGTCGGCGAGGCGCGCAACCTGCTGGAACTGGCAGGCCTGAAGCTCGGCGAGATCACCTATGTCGCGGGCGCATTTCCGTCGCGCGTCGAGGCCCAGGACCTCAAGGTCGAGAGCCGGCAGAAAGAGGGCACGGCCGTCAATGTCACTATCAGCGTTCCCGACGCCTCCAAGCTGGATGCCGAGTTGGTCGGCGATCTGTTCGATCTCGAGGCGACCAAGGCCGGTATCAAGGGCGGCGAACTGGTACGACGCCTGACCGGCTCCGGCATCACGACCACCGACGATTTCGCTAGGCTGGCGCGCGCCAACGACGAGGATCTCGGCGGCCGCATCGGCATCATGGATGCCGACCGCCTGAAGGCGGTGCGCGCCGGGTTGAAGAGCGTCCAGGCGATCCTGCGCAAGGCGCCGAAGCCGGGCTGAGCCGATGGCGAGTTTCGCAACGCCAAAGGCGCCCGCCGCAAAGGCCAAAACGGCGGTCAAGCCGGCCGCGTCGCGCGCACAGCGCGAGGCTACGCAGGCATTCATGCCGGCCATGCCGTTGCAGCCGAAGCTCGAGGTCGGCCCGGCCAATGACCGCTTCGAGCAGGAGGCCGACCGCATCGCCCAGCATGTCGTGTCGGCGTCGGCCAGCCCCAGCGGCCCGGCGCCCGGCATCTCGGCGCTCGGCACGCCGGGACAGGCGGCTGCGAAGCGCGCGCAGCGGGTCGAGCAGGCGCCGGTGGCCGCGCGCGAGCAGAAGCCTGAAAAGCTTGACGTCCTGACGGACGTGATGCAGCGCAAGCCCGCGCCTGTCACGACGAAGCGCGAGGAGGACAAGCCAGCCCAGGCAAAGCGAAGTGCAGGCAGAGTGCAACGCAGTGCTCCCACGCCAACCGTCACCGAGCGCGAGGAGGAAAAGCCTGCGCAGGCCAAGCGCGGCGCCCGCGCCCTGCAACGCAAACCGGCACCTGCTATCACCAAGCGCGAGGAGGAAAAGCCCGCGCAGGCCAAGTTCGCCACCGGCCTGCTGCAGCGTGACGATATCGCCGACGACACCATCGAAGAGACGACGGTGGCGCAAGGCAAGCGCTTGCAGCGCGCTGCTGCGGCGGGCGAGTTCAAGGCGGACGCGCCGATACCCGAAGAGAAGCAGGACGAGGTCGCTCAGACCAAGCGCGCGTCTTTCCTGCAGCGTGACGATATCGCGGACGACACCATTGATGAGACCACGGTCGCGCAGGGCAAGCTGCTGCAGCGCGCCGTGGTACCCGCCGACGCGGTGCTCACCTCCACCCAGCCGCCCGAGGAGGAAAAACCCAAGGAAGACATTACCCAGCCGGCGCAGCGCGACGCGGCCGGCCATGGCGGCGCTTTCCCCGCGCCGTCGGGCGTCGAGGCCAGCGTCAACAGCATGCGCGGCGGCGGCACGGCGCTCTCGCCTGATGTCCAGCAATACATGGAGCCGCGTTTCGGCCGCGATTTTTCGGGCGTGCGCGTCCATTCGGATTCCGCCGCCGCGCAAGCGTCGCGCGATGTCGGCGCGCGCGCCTTCACGGTCGGCCAGGACATCTTTTTCGGATCGGGCCAGTACCAGCCGCAGACCCATGGCGGCCGGCAGCTTCTGGCCCACGAACTCACCCATACGGTGCAGCAGGGCGGCGGCTCGAGCCAGGCGCAGCCGTATCGCCTCCAGCGCGCCGGCAACGCCGACAAGGCGTCGACGACAAAGACCGACGAGCCGCCATCAAAGGTGTTCGACGACAAGAAGCTGGGCAAGATCGATGCGTCCACGCCCGGTTCCCTCGTCGTCGAGCTGCCGGCTTTGCCGATCCCCAAGATCACCAACCTGCCGAAGGGTATCGGCGCGGGCGGTGCGGCGGAAACATTGGGCAGCCCGGGTCTGCCGACCCCCAGCCCCGGCGCCGAGTACATTTATCCGGGCAAGACCACGCGCGGCAACACCACGGCGCGCCAGCAATGGCTGGGTTATCTGGCAAGCTCCGCGTCGCAGCTGCAGGGTGTGATCGAAAAAATGCCCGGCATAGCCAATTCGGGCGTCAAGGTCGGCGCGAAGAGCGATCAGACGGTCGGCTATCTCAAACGTAAGCAGGCAAGCGCCAAGGGGGCGCATTTCCTGATGGTCGGCACCCCCGAGCAGCTCTCTAAGGCGGCCGAAATCCTCATTCCGATCTGGGATTCGGCGGGCAACGACGCGCTCTTCGACGTCGACCACATCCACGAGCTGCAGCTCGGCGGCCTGGACGGCTGGGCGAATTTCTGGCTGCTCGATCAGGGCTCGAACCGCAGTTCGGGTTCGAACATCAGCACACAGATCACCAACGCGGTCCGCGATCTAGTCGTCGCGGCCGAGGCCGCCGGCTTCTGGGTGCCGGATCGCGGCGGCGAGAAAAAGCCTTCCTTCTCGGCGTTCAAGAAGAAGACGGAAGCTACCTGGACCCTGAAGTTCCGCACCTTCCGCTTTATCGAGGTCTCCGGCACCAAGAAGTACTGGACCCGCACGGACATCACCACGGGCAAGCATCTCGACAAGCTCCAGGCGCTGACCGCCGGCGAGATCGCGCAGGAAGGTCTCGCCTACACCGAGGGCGGCGCCGTTCCGGCGACCATCAGCATCTTCCCGCAGAAGGACGGCGGTGGCTTCCGGCGGCGGCTGGATGTCTCCAATCCGGCGGCGCCCAAAACCGTTGATGGGCTCGATCAGGGCGGCGGCGGACCGGCCGGACCGGTGGGCAAGCAGTTCTACAAGGGCTTTAGCTACGACAGCATCACCTACAAAATGACGAAGGATTTCAAGCCCGAGGAAGACACCGAGATCGGCAAGATTCACGGCACTCCCTTCAACTCGACGGGCCTGGTCACCGGCGATCCTTTCGACATTCCGATCTTTTGGAGCAAGCAGTTCGGCTTCGGCGGCTACATCAAGAACGGCTTCATCAAGGAGCGCATGGGCCGCCTGTCGATCGTCGGCGCCAGCCCGGTCGAGATCCAGGAGGCGGGCGTCTCGCCCGACGGCTCGCTGTTCGCGCGCGGCGAGATCATCGCCACCAAGGCGCTATTCCCCAATCTGCGCATCCCGATCTTCTTCCGCGGCAACGATATCTTCATCAGCTTCCCGATTCCGACCGAGAAGCTGCATTTCGGTCCGCTCAGCGTCACCGAGGCGGCGCTCAATCTGGGGTTCGGCAAGGCCGGCGTTTTCGCCGAGGGCTATGCCGACGTGATGATCGACAAGGTCGGTTCGGGGCGCATCGAAGGCCGGCTCGACGAGGAAGGCCCGGTCATCACCGGCACGTTCAACTTCGCGCTCGATTTCCTCAATCCGGCGCAGGCCAAGATGGTCTACAAGCTGGCGGACGATTCCTTGACCCTGACGCTGACGGCCGGTGTGCAGAAGGGCAAGCTGCCCGGCGTCGAGTCGGGCAGCGTCACCGCCACCATCAGCCGCGACACGGTCGGCGTGGCCGGTTCGCTCACCCTTATGGCGCCGCTGCAGGGCACGCAGCTGACGGTGAGCTACACGCCCGAAGCCGGCCTGAAGATCGGCGCCCAGGACATACCGCTGCCGCTGACGCGCATTCCCGGCGTCAAGGATGCGCGCGCCTCCGTGCTGGCCGAGCGCAATCCCGAGACCGGCGAGTGGAAGCTGAGCGGCGCCGGCTCGGCGACGGTCGACATCCCGCCCGCTCAGGGTTCGCTCAGCGTCGCCATCAATGGCCCGGCGCTCACCGTCACCGGCTCGGCGACCTTCACCAAGGGTCCTGCCTCCGGCTCGATCAATTTCACCGCGACCAACCAGGCGACCGACGCCGACGGCAAGCCGGTCGAGGGGCAGACAGCCGAGAATTTCACGGTTACCGGCCGGGGTTCGGCGGCGGTGCAGTTCGGCATCCTCAAGGGCACCGCCGGCATCGAGCTGACGCCAGACGCGCGCATGATCGTGTCCGGTGAGATCGCGCTGCCGCCCACCCACGAGGTGTTCGCCAAGAAGGCGTACGAAAAGACGCTGCTGCACATCGCGCCGCCGGAATTCCCGATCTGGGGCATCTCGATCGCCGGCTATGGCGTCGGCATCTTCGCCTTCATCGACGCCTATCTGAAATTCGACGCCTTTGTCGGGCCGGGAACGCTGCAGAACACCTCCGTCAAGGTGCAGTTCGACCTCGACAAGCCGGAAGAGGCCGTGGTCGACGGCAATGCGGAGTTCGTGGTGCCTGCCGGCGCCGGCTTCACCCTCGACATCGGCGGCGGCCTCAGGGCACGCGTGGCAATCGCGTCGGTCGAGGGTCGCGTCGGCCTCGACGCCCGGCTCGGCCTGCTGGCCGAGGCGCGGGCCGGCGTCAAGCTACACTGGACGCAGGCCGAAGGCCTGTCGCTGGCGGCCGAGGCGGAAGCCAAGGCGCGCCCCCAATTCGACATCGGCGTCAACGCCAGCGTCACCGCCTCGGTCGATCTGCTGCTGACCGAGATCTCGCACACATGGGGTCCGTGGCGAAAGCAGTTGGGTTCGTTCGGTCCCGGCCTCGAAGTCGGCGTCAAGGTGCCGATCGCCTGGTCGGAGATGAAGGGTCTCGACTTCGACACGGAGAAGATCCAGATCACCAAGCCCGACGTCGATTTCGGCGCGGTGATGAAAGACACTTTTCTGTCGCTGGTGTGAGGGTCGCTGCCCCGCTTCAATCGCGCGCGTCGCTTGTGAAGGCGGCGCGTTCGATGCCGTGTTTGCGCAGCAGCCGGTCGAACGCCTTGCGCTCCTTGTGGGCGAGCCGCGCGGCGCGTGTGACGTTGCCGTGCTGGTCGGCCAGCAGTTGCGTCAGGTAATCCTTCTCGAACGCCGCGACGACGCGCGCCTTCGCCGCGGCGAAGGGTTCCAGCCCGCCGCCGCCAGCGCGATGCGCCGGCTCGGCGGGCCCCTGTTCGGTCAGTTCCGGCGTGTCGACCGTGTCGCCGTCGGAAAAGATGTAGCCGCGCTCCACCGCGTGCTGCAGCTGGCGGATGTTGCCCGGCCAGCGCTGGCTGACCAGCCAGGCCAGCATGCCGGGCGAGAAGGATTTGCGCGTGCTGCCATAGCGTTCGCACACCGCCTTCAGGAAATGCCGCGCCAGCGGCAGGATGTCGTCCGGCCGCTCACGCAACGCCGGCAGCGAGACGGTAGCCAGGCTCAGGCGAAAGAACAGATCCTCGCGAAAGGCGCCGCGCGCGGTTGCCTCCTGCAAGGGCCGGTTGGTCGCCGCGACGATGCGCGTGTTCGACGTCTTGACCTCGGACGAGCCGACATTGCGGTAGCTGCCGTCCTGCAGGAACCTCAGCAGCGATATCTGCGCATGCGGTGACAGCGCATCGACCTCGTCGAGGAACAGCGTGCCGCCATGCGCCATCGCGGCGAGGCCTGGCTGGGCGGTGCGCGCGTCGGTGAAGGCGCCGGCCGCATGCCCGAACATCTCGCTCTCGAACAGATGGTCCGGCATCGCCCCGCAATTGATCGGCAGGAACGGTTTTGACGCACGCTGGCTGAAATAGTGAATGGCGCGCGCGACCACATCCTTGCCGGTGCCGGTCTCGCCTTCGATCAGCACGCCGACATCGTAGCGCGCGAAGCGGCGGGCACAGCGCAGCACGGCCAGGAACTCGGCGGACTGCCCGACGATCCAGCGCGGCAGGTCGGCATCGCGCGATTGGCCGGCCTTCAGCAGGGTGACCAGGCGCTGGATGTCGTTCGGCCAGGTCAGCCGTCCGTGCGGCTGCCCGCCGCGCGTCGGCGTGCGGGCGCTCTGAACCGCGATCAGCCGCTCGGCGGCCCAGCCGCGTGGCGCGACGGCCGTCGGATCGGTGACCTCTCCGTCCATGAGCACCACCATCACGCCGTTCTCGCGCGACGGCGCCGCGAGACGCTCAGGGCTGATGACCGCGACGCTCAGATCGCAGCCGACAAGATGGGCGATGACCTCCTGATCGAAGTCAGCCGCGCCGGATGGCAGGACATAGACGAATGCGTGCGCTGCGGTCGCCATTGCAGTTCCCAGATGTGTCCCCCGCGCCCCTGGAAATGCTTACCGTTGCTGTCGTCGCTGGCGTCTCCGCATGCACTGCGATGTGGCCCCATCACAGGCCCAGAAAATGCCCGAACCGGCCTCGCTACGCGAGCAAGCGGCGCGTGGGCATGTCGGGAATGAATTCATGCGGTTCGCCAGATATATCGAGTTTGCCTAATTCGCGCCTGACGCGCAACTCCCGATTGGCCCGTTCGGCCCCTTTTGTGGGCGAAAACTTCACCCGCCAGTGCTGATCCAATTCCATCGCTCACGCGTAGATGCAAACGCGGTTAACAAGGGGTAAGCACAGCGCATGGCGAGAAGCGATCCGGTCCTGCTGCTCTTTCGTGCCGACCTCCGCCTCGCCGACAATCTCGCACTGTCCGCAGCCGCTCAAACCGGCAGGCCGATGCTGCCGGCCTTCATCCTTGACGAGGAAAACGAAGGCGTGCGCCCTTTCGGCGCAGCGAAAAAATGGTGGCTGCATCGCTCGCTCACCGCACTTGCCGACACGCTCCAAGCGCTTGGCACACGCCTCGTCCGGAAGCGCGGCAAAACGGTCGAGGTCGTTCGTCAACTGGTCGCGGAGACCGGCGCCGGCGCGGTGTTCTGGAACCGCCGCTATCAGCCGCGCGAGGCCGCGGCCGATGACGCTATGGCCGCCGCGCTCGCCGCCGGCGGTGTCGAGGCGTCCAGCCATGACGGGGCGCTGCTCCACGATCCGACCATGGTCGCCACGGCTTCCGGCAAGCCCTTTCAGGTGTTTTCCGCCTTCTGGCGCGTTGTGCAGCAGGCAGACCCGCCGCGCCCGCCGGCCGACCCGCAAGCCAGCCTGAACGCCTATGGCGGCAAGGTCGCCTCCGACCGGCTGGATGACTGGAACCTGATGCCCAGCAAGCCGAACTGGTGGCAGCCCTTCGAGCCAATCTGGTCGCCGGGAGAGCATGGTGCTCACCAAGCGCTCGACGCCTTCCTCGACGAGGCGATCGACGGCTACGAGACCGGACGCGACATCCCCCGCCGTAGCGGTCTATGTTGATGGCGCCTTCCAGCCTGCCATCGATGACGTCGTCGCCGACCGCATCCTGCAGGACCCTGCCGCAATCGAGTTTCGCCGGATTTCGCGCTCCAAGCGCGACGAAGCGTTCGTTCAGCAGCTTGCCGCCCTCCTTTCGACCAAGACGAACCCGGTGGAAGCGAAGGCCCTACCGGTCGCGTCGGCGCTCTATCAGCGCTTTCACGCTCTTCCGCTTTGGGCGCAGCGCACGCAGACGCTCCCCGAAAAAATCCGTAAGGTCCGGGACATCGTGCTCAAGGCAAGCGATCCGGAGGCGCTGCTGTTTTCCGACCTCGCGTCGACGTTGGAGGGTGAGCCTGATCCCGGGGTGAGCGTCGTCACCGCTCTCACCAAGGCCGAGCACGCCTAGTCGTGCATTCCTACGTGGCGATCCGCGCAGACGAACAGAGTCGCGAGGGATATCAGGCAACCCATGCCAACATGCGGGTTCACTTCCCCCTGCGCGACGACGGCATCAATCGGGCCGGGGTTATCGAGACGCTCGAGAGCGCCGGCCAGGGCGAACCGGAGTATTATCGCTGGCGGACACGATCGGGCTGCACCTTCTGCTTCTTCCAGCAGAAGATCGAGTGGGTACGCCTGATGCGCGAGCACCCCCAAGCGTTTGATGACGCCAAAGGCTACGAGAAGACAGCACGTGCTCATGGCTCGCCGTTCACCTGGAGCCAGGGCGAAAATCTCGACGAGCTTAGCGCGCCGGCCCGGGTCGACGAGATCGAGCGTGAGTTCGAGCAGCGTCGCGCTCGGCTGCTGGCTCGTCGCCGTGTGAATCCCCTTGCCGAACTGCGACCCTATCTCGTTCCTGAGATTGCGATCTGGGCCGCGACGAGGCGGGCTTTGTCGCCGGACGGGCGGACGCTCTCCTCGGAACCGCGACCGCTTGGCATAGTCTTTCTTACCACCTCTGCGCATATTTGATCACTAGCGTCCGTTGACAAAGGTTGACTGGAGAATCCGGTTTTGATTCAAGGCTTCTTTTTGGAGGCAGCCTTGGGCGAACGTGTTGGTCTGACGGACGAGGAATGGGAACTGATCGGGCCTTTGCTGCC
>NZ_JBIRCY010000060.1:0-23868 GCF_044326205.1 Mesorhizobium sp. IMUNJ 23232 | reverse complement strand
GCTGGAAGGCGCGCAACGACGCAGGCCTTGCACGGGACAGGGCGGCCCGTGACGCCGCGGCAGCAGGCGGCGAGCCGGGTCCGGTCCGGTTCCGGCGTTTTTCGCCGCTGCGGCGCGGGCGTCCGCCGGGCGGAAGATTGCCGCGCTTCGATCCCGACGCTCCGAAACGCAAGAACATCCGTGAGGTCGACGAGATCCTGGCCCACGCCAATGCGATGGCGTATTACACGCTGGAGCCGCCGCGCAGGAATACGTCGTGACGGCGGTGGCCGGACGCCACAAAACGAGGAATCGATTGCCGGCGTGGATTTTTCGCGGTCTGGCGAGAACGAGGTATGCCGTAAATCAAGCGGGACTCCATCGGAATTCAGGCGATTGTTCCGCAGCCGAGCCGCGACGGCTTGCATTTCAAAGCTTCCCCCTCTATATGCCGCGCCATTCCACACACGGACTTTGGTGTCTGCCCGGGAGAAATCCGGCTGAAACCTCCGGTGGCGAGCGAAAATCCTTTCTCTCGCCTGTGTCCGTGGAGGCCAACCGGAAAGGAACTTTGAATGGCTCTGCCTGACTTCAGCATGCGTCAGCTTTTGGAAGCTGGCGTTCACTTCGGACACCAGACCCACCGCTGGAACCCGAAAATGGCGCCCTATATTTTTGGCGCCCGCAACAACATCCATGTCATCGACCTCAGCCAAACGGTGCCGCTGCTGCACCAGGCGCTGAAGCAGGTTTCCGACGTCGTGTCGCGCGGCGGCCGCGTGCTGTTCGTCGGCACCAAGCGCCAGGCGGCCGACATTGTCGCCGACGCCGCGCAGCGTTCGGCGCAGTATTACGTCAACTCCCGCTGGCTCGGCGGCATGCTGACCAACTGGAAGACGATCTCGAATTCGATCCAGCGGCTGCGCAAGCTCGACGAGCTGCTTTCGGGCGGAGGCAGCGGCCTGACCAAGAAGGAACTGCTGAACCTGCAGCGCGAGCGCGAAAAGCTCGACAAGGCGCTGGGCGGCATCAAGGACATGGGTTCGACGCCGGACCTGATGTTCGTGATCGACACCAACAAGGAAGCGATCGCCATCCTTGAGGCCAAGCGTCTCGGCATCCCGGTCGTTGCCGTCATCGATTCGAACTGCGATCCGGAGAAGATCGACTTCCCGATCCCCGGCAACGACGACGCGGCGCGCGCCATCCAGCTCTATTGCGACCTCATCGCCAAGGCGGCGATCGACGGCATCGCACGCCAGCAGGGCTCGTTCGGCATCGACATCGGCGCTGCGGAAGAGGCTCCGGTCGAGCCGGTGCTGGAAGAGCTTCCGGCCGAGCAGGCTCCGGCCGACGACTCGGCCGCCCAGGCCTGAGGCCCTTCGGGCTCGAAAGGGCCTGTCTCCACTGAATTGGGCACGCTTGTCGTGCCGGCGTCAGGCGCATCGTCGATAATCCGATGGTGCGCCAGCGCATTTTAAGAAGCAAAGAGGCGAAGATGAGCATTACTGCAGCACAGGTTAAAGAGCTCCGCGAGATCACCGGCGCGGGCATGATGGATTGCAAGGCGGCGCTTGCCGAAACCAATGGCGACATGCAGGCCGCTGTCGACTGGCTGCGCGCCAAGGGCATTTCGAAGGCCGACAAGAAGGCCGGCCGCACCGCGGCCGAGGGCCTGATCGGCGTCGATTCGGGATTGCGCGAGGCCGTCGTCGTCGAAGTGAATTCGGAGACCGATTTCGTCGCCCGCAACGCCGCCTTCCAGGAGATTGTCAGCAACGTCGCCAAGGTCGCGCTGGCCTTCGGCCCGGACCATGACGCCATCTCCAATGCGAACTATCCGCATTCGGACAAGTCGGTCGCCGAGACGATCAAGGACGCGGTCGGCACGATCGGCGAGAACATGAGTTTTCGCCGCGCGGCAAAGCTGTCGGTCGAGCACGGCACCGTCGCGACCTACGTCCACAACGCGGTCGCCGACGGCCTCGGCAAGCTCGGCGTGCTGGTGGCCATCGAGACCGCCGGCAATGCGGACGCGGCGCGCGCCTTCGGCCGGCAGGTCGCCATGCATGTCGCCGCCACCAGCCCGCTGGCGCTGACGGCGGAAGAAGTCGACCCTGTCGCGGTTGCCCGCGAAAAGGCGATCTTCACCGAGCAGGCCCGCGAGTCCGGCAAGCCGGACAACGTCATCGAGAAGATGATCGAGGGCCGCCTGCGCAAGTTCTACGAGGAGGTCGTGCTCCTCAAGCAGGCTTTTGTGATCAATCCCGACCTGACGGTCGAGAAGGCGCTGAAGGAAGCCGAGAAGGAGATCGGCGCGTCGGCCAAGATTACCGGCTTCGTGCGTTTCGCCCTGGGCGAAGGCATCGAGAAGGACAAGTCGGATTTCGCCGCCGAGGTCGCGGCGGCCGTCAAGAAGTAAGCCTTCGAAGACTGCCGACTTTCAACAAGGGGCGTCGCGTGACATCGCGGCGCCCTTCGTGTATCGGGACTCCGCATCGGCCAGTCGCTGTGCCGACGGCGGATTTACGAGACATTTCGAGGAATTCGATGGCCAAGCCTCTCTACAAACGCGTCCTGCTGAAGGCTTCCGGCGAGGCGCTGATGGGCGAGCAGCATTTCGGCATCGACGTCTCCGTGGTCGACCGTATCGCCTCCGACATCGCCGAGGCGCGGGCGCTCGGCGTCGAGGTCGGCGTAGTCATCGGCGGCGGCAACATTTTTCGCGGCGTGGCCGTCGCGTCGAAGGGTGGCGACCGCGTCACCGGCGACCATATGGGCATGCTGGCCACCGTCATCAACTCGCTGGCGCTGCGCACCTCGCTGGTCAAGATCGGCGTCGACGCGGTGGTGCTTTCGGCCATCGCCATGCCGGAACTGTGCGAGAGTTTTTCCCAGCGCCAGGCGACCGCTTACATGGACGCCGGCAAGGTGGTGATCTTCGCCGGCGGCACCGGCAATCCGTTCTTCACCACCGATTCGGCCGCCGCACTCCGCGCCGCCGAGATCGGCGCCGACGCGCTGTTCAAGGGCACTCAGGTCGACGGCGTCTACTCTGCCGACCCGAAGAAGGACCCGACGGCGGTGCGCTACGACCGCATCAGCCACGGCGAGGTCATCCGGAAAGGCCTGGCGATCATGGACACGGCGGCGATTGCCCTTGCGCGTGAAAACAACATCCCGATAATTGTGTATTCGATCCACGAAAAAGGCGGCTTCGGCGAAATTCTGAATGGCGGAGGCCATTGCACGATCGTCGCCGATTGACCCGGAAATTGTGTCGAGGGTGGATCAAGGAGTGAAACGATGACGAACGGGGCAAATTTCAACGACATCCAGCGCCGCATGGACGGGGCGATCTCCGCGTTCAAGCATGACCTCGCATCGCTACGCACCGGTCGCGCTTCCGCCAACCTGCTCGACCCGATCATGGTCTCGGCCTACGGCACGACCATGCCGGTGTCGCAGGTCGCGACGATCTCGGTTCCGGAGCCGCGCATGATCTCGGTATCGGTGTGGGACAAGTCGATGGTCAATGCCGTCGACCGCGCCATCCGCGAATCCAATCTCGGCTTCAACCCGATCATGGACGGCACCACGCTGCGCATCCCGCTGCCGGAACTCAACGAGCAGCGTCGCAAGGACCTGGTCAAGAAGGCGCACGAATACGCCGAGAACGCCAAGGTCGCGGCCCGGCATGTCCGCCGCGACGGCATGGACCATCTGAAGAAGGCGGAGAAGGATGGCGACATCGGCGAAGACGAGCACCGCAAGCAGTCGGAGCGCGTCCAGAAGATGACCGACGATACCATCTCGACCATCGACAGCCTGCTTTCCGGCAAGGAAGCCGAAATCATGCACGTCTGAGGCGCCGAGCCCATGACCACGCCCGCGCATGTCGCGATCATCATGGACGGCAATGGCCGCTGGGCGAAGGCGAGGGGCCTGCCCAGGCTCGCCGGCCATCGGGCGGGGGTCGAGGCGCTGCGGCAGGCGGTGAAGACGGCGTCGAGGCTCGGCATCGAATGGCTGACCGTCTATGCCTTTTCCTCGGAGAACTGGTCGCGGCCGCAGGCCGAGGTCAGCGACCTGCTCGGCTTGCTGAAACTCTTCATCCGCCGCGATCTGGCGGAATTGCACCGTTCGGGCGTGCGGGTGCGGGTGATCGGCGAGCGCGACGACCTTCAGCCCGACATCAGGTTGCTGCTCGAAGAGGCCGAATCACTGACTGTCGGCAACCGCGCGCTCAACCTCGTCATCGCCTTCAACTATGGCAGCCGCAACGAGATCATGCGGGCGATGCGCAAGATCGCTGCAGACGTCGAGGCCGGGCGCACCAGCCCCGCCTCCATCACCCAGGAGACCGTTTCCGAGGCGCTCGACACGAACGGCATACCCGATCCGGACCTGGTGATCCGCACCAGCGGCGAGATTCGGCTTTCGAATTTCCTGCTCTGGCAGGCGGCCTACAGCGAACTGATCTTCCTTCCCTGCTTCTGGCCGGATTTCACGCCCGAGCAGTTCGAGGACGCGCTGCGCCAGTTCAGCGTGCGGGAGCGGCGGTTCGGCGGGCGCATCGAGCGCGATGTCGTCTCCTCCAGCGCCTGACTGGTGCGGGTATGAGCAATCTCCAACTGAGGATCGTGTCGGCGCTGGTCCTCGCCGCCGTCGTGCTGGCGATTACCTGGTTCGGCGGCTTGCCGTTTCGGGTGCTGGCGGCGGTGATCGCGGTGGCGATATTCTACGAATGGTCGCGGATGGCGCGGCCGGCGGCCGGCGGCGAATGGCCGCGGGGCGGGTTCGGCATCGTTGCCGATGCCCTCCTGCTGATTTTCGCCGTGGCGATCGCAATCGGCCTGCCGGCGCTGGTCCTGCTTGGCCTGGCCGTCGCGGTTGTCGTCCTGCTCGCCGCCTTCTCCGCGAGTCGTAGGCAAGACCAATGGGCCGCTGCCGGATTTGCCTATGCGTCGCTGTCCGGCGTATCGCTGGCCCTCCTGCGCGGAGGCGACAAGGCCGGGTTGATCGCCATCCTGTTTCTGTTCGCCGTTGTCTGGGCGACCGATATCTTTGCCTATTTTGTCGGCCGCGCTGTCGGTGGCCCGAAACTGGCGCCGGCGATTTCGCCTGGAAAGACCCAGAGCGGCGCGCTGGGCGGAATGGTCGCGGGGGTGATTGCAGGCGTGCTCCTAGGCTTGGGTGTGGGACTCTCCAACCTCTGGCTGCTTGCCCTCGTAGCAGCGTTGCTGTCGGTCGTCTCACAGGCTGGCGACCTGTTCGAATCGTGGGTCAAGCGCAGGCACGGCGTAAAGGATTCGGGTTGGATCATTCCCGGTCACGGCGGCGTGATGGACCGTGTCGACGGCCTTGTGGCAGCGGCTTTCACCCTCTACCTCATCGGCTGGGCGCTTGGTGATGCCGATCGGCCGGCACTGGGGCTGTTTGCCCGATGATGCGTGCCGGGCTATTCGGCGGCGGCTTGAAAAAGCCTTCGATTCGCCGCCATCGCTCCATAGCGCTAACGGACGCGGCCGTATCGTCCGCGAAAAGGGTGTGACTTGAACGAGATTCTGTCGGCCGTCTTCGGCACGCAAGGATTCCTGCTTGGCACCATCGTGCCGTTCCTTTTCGTGCTCACCGTGGTCGTGTTCGTGCACGAGATGGGGCACTACCTCGTCGGCCGCTGGTGCGGCATCGGCGTCCAGGCCTTCTCGATCGGCTTCGGCCCCGAACTTTTCGGCTTCAACGACCGTCGCGGCACGCGCTGGAAGCTCTGCGCCATCCCGCTCGGCGGCTACGTGAAATTCGTCGGCGACATGAGCGTCACCAGCACGCCCGACCCGGAGGTCGAGAAGAACCTGTCGCCGGAAGAGCGCAGGATAGCCTTCCACACCCAGCCGGTGTGGAAACGCGCGTTGACGGTGTTCGCGGGACCGGCCTTCAACTTCCTGCTGACGATTGCTGTTTTCGCGGTGCTGTTTGCGGCCTATGGCCGCTACGTCGTCGAGCCGATGGTTGCCGAGGTTCGCGCCGACAGCCCGGCGCAAAGAGCAGGCTTCATGCCGGGCGACCGCTTCGTCTCGGTGGATGGAACACCTGTCACTACCTTTGGTGACGTGCAGCGCCTGGTGTCGGGCCGGGCAGGGGATTCGATCGTCTTCACAATTCTTCGCGACGGCACGGAAAGGACGCTGACTGCGACCCCCGAACTGTTCGAACAAAAGGACGCCCTGGGCAACGTCGTGAAAATCGGCGCGATCGGCGTGGTCAACAATGAGGAACTCGGGCAGCCGCGGCATATTGCCTACAGTCCGGGCGGTGCGCTGCTGGAAGCGGTGGATGAAACCGGCCACATCATCGTGCGCACGGGTCAATTTTTAAAACGATTTGTCGTTGGCCGTGAAGACAAATGCCAGCTCGGCGGACCGATTCGAATAGCGGAGATGGCCGGGAAGGCGGCGAAGGCAGGCTTCGAGTGGCTGGTGCAACTGGTGGCCCTTCTATCGGTCGGCATCGGCATCCTTAACCTTCTGCCAATTCCCCCGCTGGACGGCGGGCACCTTGTCTTCTACGCCTACGAAGCGGTATTTCGCCGCCCGGCGTCGGAACGGATGATGGAGGCTGTCTACCGAACGGGAATGTTCATTGTTCTGGGTTTCATGGTGTTCGTGTTCTGGAACGACCTGTTCGGATGCTGATTTGTCAACGAAAATCGACTCCGGGGTAAGGATGTTACGGCATCGTTTACCATGACGACCAATTGGCGTGACACCAATGTCACGGCTGGCTGCGAAGTAAACGGTGGTTAACCAGAAGCCTTGCGTATAGGGAAAATCCGGTTAATACCGTAGGCGAAAATGTCCGCGACGTCCGGTTTTCTCGCCGTGGGGACTACGAGAAAAAGGTAATTTGAGCCCGATGAAGGCAGTATCGAAGTTTCTGGGCGCCGCGTCGGCGATTGCCCTTTCAGCGGCGATTGCCGCTCCAAGCGCTGTCGTGATGCAGATGGCGACGATTTCCACTGCCGAAGCGGCTGTCGTCAGCCGTATCGAAGTGCGTGGCAACCAGCGTGTCGAAGCGGATACGATCCGCAGCCAGACCGGAATCACGCCCGGCAAATCTTTCTCCAGCGCCGACATCGACGAAGCCGTGAAGCGGCTCTTCGGGACGGGCCTGTTCTCCGACGTCAAGATCAACCAGGTCGGATCGACGCTGGTCGTCGAGGTCTCGGAATACCGGGTGGTCAACCAGGTCCTGTTCCAGGGCAACAAGAAGATCAAGGACGCTCCGCTTGCCGGCGCGGTCCAGTTGAAGCCGCGCGGCACGTTCTCGGACGCCACGATGGAGGCTGACGCCGAGGCGATTCGCGAAGCCTATCGCCGGGTCGGCCGCGACGACGCGACGGTGACCACACAGGTCATCGACCTCGGCGACAACCGGGTGAACGTCGTCTTCAACATCCAGGAAGGCGATCGCACCAAGATCGCCGCGATCAATTTCGTCGGCAACAACGCCTTTGGCGATCGCCGCCTGTCCGACGTCATCGCCACCAAGCGCTCCAACTTCCTGTCGTTCCTGATGCGCGACGACATCTATGACGAGGATCGGCTGCGCGCCGACGAGGAATTGCTGCGCCGCTTCTATTTCAACCGCGGCTATGCGGATTTCCGCGTCGTATCGGCATTCGGCGAGCTCGACGAGGCGTCGAACCAGTATACGATCACCATCACCGTGGAAGAGGGTGACCGCTACACCTTCGGTGACATCACGGTCGACAGCACGATCCCGGACGTCAACACCGAAGAGTTGCAGTCGGTGATCGAGACCCATGCCGGCGACGTCTACAATGCGAAGAACGTCGAGGATACGATCATTGCGCTGACCGAACGGGTTGCCGGCCAGGGCTATGCCTTTGCCCAGGTGACGCCGCGCGGCGACCGCAATTTCGAGAACCACACGATTTCGGTGACCTACGCGATCGACCAGGGGCCGCGTACTTATATCGAGCGCATCGAGATCCGCGGCAACGCGCGCACGCGTGACTTCGTCATTCGTCGCGAGTTCGATCTGAGCGAAGGCGACGCCTTCAACCAGGTTCTGGTCCAGCGCGCCAAGCGGCGGCTGGAAGCTCTGAATTTCTTCGAGCGCGTTGACATTTCCACCGCCCCCGGTTCCGAGCCGGATCAGGTCATCCTGGTGGTCGATGTGGTGGAAAAGTCGACGGGCGAACTGTCGATCGGCGCCGGTTACACGACGGGCGGCGACTCTCCCGGACCGTCCGTCGAAGGTTCGATCACCGAGCGGAATTTCCTCGGCCGCGGCCAGTTCATCCGCTTCGCCGCGGGCGTGGGCAAAGATTCGCGAGACTTCACCTTCTCCTTCACCGAGCCTTATTTCCTCGGGCGCCGTATTGCCGCCGGTTTCGACATCTTCCGGAACACGCGCAACTACGACGACTATGACACCGAGACGACCGGCGCGACCGTGCGCTTCGGCTTGCCGATCACCCAGGCTTTGACCACGCAGACGGCTTATACTTTCCAGCAGGAAAAGTATGAGCTCGACGACGATTGCGAGCCGAACGCCCCACCGGATACCAATCCGTGCGGCATTTCGAATGCGATCATTGAGGGTGCGGAAGACAGCCCGTGGTACAAGTCGTCAATCTCGCAGTCGTTGATCTACAACACCATCGACGACATGAAGACCCCACATTCCGGTATCTATGCGACCCTTACGGGCGAGTTCGCGGGCATCGGCGGTGACGCCAAATACGTAAAAGTCACCGCTCGGGGTTCGTACTACAAAACGCTTTCGGAAGAATACGATATCGTTGGAATGGCGCTGGCCGGCGGCGGCTACATCGCCGGTTACGGAAGTGAGTCCAATCTGCGTATCTTCGATCAGTTCCAGAGCAATGATCGTATGATCCGGGGCTTCGAGTACAACGGCATCGGTCCCTACGACGATGGGACGAGTGACAAGGATCATATCGGCGGCACGACGTATTTGAACGCGACTCTTGAAGCGCAATTCCCTGTGCCGGTCATTCCCGAAAGTTTCGGGCTTCGCGGCGCGGTCTTTGCGGATGCGGCGACGCTTTTCGGCAACAGCATTTCCAGCAGCGTCGTTTCGGACGTCGCAGGCGATGGAATGGATTGGCGTGCTTCGGTGGGTGCGAGCCTGATCTGGGCCTCGCCCTTCGGTCCGCTGCGCGTCGACTATGCCCTCCCTGTGGTCAAGCACGACAACGACCAAGAGCAGAATTTCAACTTCGGCATGTCCACCCGCTGGTAGATGAAATGACTGTTCCGGGCACGGCAGCCCGGATCTGAAGGCCCGCATGTCCGATACTGAATTCTTCGTGGCGGCGCGGCGCTACTCGGCGGCGGAGATCGCGGCGCTGACTGGCGCCGAGATCAGGACCGCCAGTCTTGCCAACGTCCAGATAGGCTCGATCGCCGCCGCATCCGTCGGCGGCGACGGGTCGCTGGTTTTCGTCGAGGGCAAACGCAACGCGGCGTTGATGGACGGACTGTCGGCTGCGGCAGTGTTGTGCACAGAGGATGTCGCCGACCGGACGCCGGCTGGAATCGCGGTCCTGGTTACGTCCCGGCCGCAATACGCCTTTGCGATGGTCGGCCGGCTGCTCTACCCGGATGCCGCATCCCCGGGAACCGTGACCGGCGAGACCGGCGTCTCGGCCAGGGCTCATGTCGATCCTTCGGCCCGCCTTGAAGAGGGCGTCGTGGTCGAGGCGGGCGCGGTCGTTTCCGCCGGTGTCGAGATCGGCGCCGGCACCATCATTGCTCCGAACGCCGTCGTCGGGCGCGGCTGCAAGATCGGCCGCAATTCTTACGTGGGTCCGAACGCCGTCGTCCAGTACGCGTTGCTCGGCGACCGCGTGATCATCCATGCCGGCGCCAAGATCGGTCAGGACGGGTTCGGTTTCGCGTTCGGAAAATCCGGCCCCGAGCGGATTCCGCAGATTGGCCGCGTGGTTATCCAGGACGATGTCGAGGTCGGCGCCAATTCGGCGGTCGACCGCGGCGCGCTCGGCGACACGGTGATTGGCGAGAACACTAAGATCGACAATCTCGTGCAAATTGCGCACAACGTCCGCATCGGCCGCAACTGCGTGATCGCCGGATTGTCCGGTGTATCCGGCTCGGTGACGATCGGCGACAACGTCATGATCGCGGGCGGCGTCGGCATCGCCGACCATCTCACCATCGGCAGCGGCGCACAGCTTGCAGCGCGCAGCGGCTTCATGCATGACGTCCCGGCGCGCGAAATCTGGGCGGGTTATCCGGCCAAGCCGATCGGTCAGGCGATGCGCGAGGTGGCTGTTCTGGCAAAGCTCGCGAAGCCCAAGGGGAGGAAGCAGGACGATGGCTGACGCGGCTCCCGCAGCGATGGAAGCGGTCGATATTCTCGGCGTCATGAAGCTTCTGCCGCATCGCTATCCGTTCCTTCTGGTGGACAGGATCATCGATATCGACGGCGACAATTCGGCTGTCGGCATCAAGAACGTGTCGATCAACGAACCGCATTTCCAAGGCCATTTTCCCGGCCAGCCGGTGATGCCGGGTGTTCTCATCGTCGAGGCCATGGCGCAGACGGCTGGCGCCATCTGCATCCGCAACCGAGGCTCGGATACGCCGGCGATCGTCTATTTCATGACCATCGACAACGCGAAGTTCCGCAGACCGGTCGTGCCGGGAGACCGGCTTGAAATCCACGTGAAAAAACTGAAGCAGCGGGGCACTATCTGGCGTTTCGCCTGCGAAGCGCTGGTCGACGGGGCGAAGGCGGCGGAGGCCGAAATATCCGCCATGATCGCGAACTCGCCCTCCTGAACCGGAAGATTATGCAGAACGACACATTCATCCATCCGCAGGCACTTGTAGAACCGGGCGCCAGCATCGGTGCCGGCGCGCATATCGGGCCTTTCTGTCACGTCGGACCGGAGGTGGTGCTCGGCGAGCGCACGCGGCTGATCAGCCACGTCGTCATTACCGGCGCGACGACGATCGGCAGCGACTGCACCATTCACCCGCAGGCCGTTCTCGGCGGGCCGCCGCAAAGCACCGGCCACAAGGGCGGCCGCACGACGCTGACGATCGGCGACAAATGCATCATCCGCGAATTCGTGAGCATAAACACCGGCACCGATTTCGGCCGTGGCGCTACGACGATCGGCGACAATGGGCATTTCCTCGCCTATGTCCACATCGCCCATGACTGTGCGATCGGCAACAATGTGACGATGACCAACGGGGCAACGCTTGCCGGCCATATCGAAGTCGGCGACTTCGTCGGCATCGGCGGCCTGAGCGCGATTCATCAGTTCACGCGGATCGGCCACAACGCTTTTATCGCTGGCGGCTCGATGATCCTTGGTGACGTCATTCCTTATGCGATGGTCGGCGGCAACCGCGCGACGCTGCGCGGCATGAACGTTGTCGGCATGAAGCGATCCGGCGTTCCGAAGGCCGAAATCCTCAAGCTGCGGCAGGCCTACAGGATGCTCTTTGACCGCACGCACCCGCTTGCCGAGAATATCGAGGCGGCGCGGGAAAAGTTTGCGGACTCCGTCTATGCGATGAAGGTCATCGACTTCCTCACCGCGCGCGGCAAGAGGCAATTTACCCTTCCGCCGCTGAAAGGGGCGGCCGATGACGACGCCGACGACCAGGACTAGCCGGCCGCTGGTCGAGCTTGGTCCGGCCGATAAGGTCGCAGTCGTCGCCGGCAGTGGAAGACTGCCCGTCAATATAGCCGAAAGCCTGGCCATGCATGGGCATCCGCCGCTGGTGTTGCGGGTGCGTGGTGAGGCTGACAACGGCGCGGCATTCGCCGCTTTCGAAACAGATGAGATCGGCCTTGGCGAGTTCGCCGAAATGGCCCCGCGCCTGAGACGCCGCGGCGTGACCCACGTCGTGCTGGCGGGCGGCATAAGCCGGCGGCCTGCCTGGCGGGAGATACGTCCCAGTTTCTCGCTGTTCCGCCATCTGGCAAAAGTACTCACAGCCTTGGCGCGCGGCGATGACGGGCTGTTGCGCATCCTCGTGAAGGGGATCGAGAGCGAAGGGTTTCGTGTCGTCGGCGCGCATGAGATCGTGCCGGACCTGCTTGCGGCCGAAGGCCCGATGACCCGCGCCAAACCCCTCAAATCCGACAGAGCCGATCTCGACGCCGCTTACGCCGCCGCGCGGACCATCGGCGCGCTCGATATCGGACAGGGAACGGTGTCGATCGGTGGCAGGGTGATCGCGGTCGAGGGCGTCGAGGGAACGGACGGCATGCTGCAGCGCGTGCGCGACCTGCGCGGGCATGGCCGCCTGGCGGGCAAGACCCGTGGCGTGCTGGTGAAATGCGCCAAGCCTGGGCAGGAACTGCGCGCCGACCTGCCGTCGATCGGTCCCATGACGGTCGAGGCAGCGCACGCGGCGGGTTTGGCCGGCATCGGCGTCGAGGCTGGCCGCTCGCTTGTGCTCGACAGCACCGAACTGGTGGCGCGCGCCGATGCCCTCGGCCTGTTCGTGATCGGCCTGCCGCAAGGCGGACCGGCATGACCGCTGGGCGTCCGCTCAAGATCGCGGTGATCGCCGGCGAAGAGTCGGGCGACCTCCTTGGCCATGATCTGATCGAAGCGCTGCGCCGCGCCTCGGGCCGCGACGTGGAACTCATGGGCACCGGCGGGCGACATCTGGAATCGCTCGGCCTGCGCTCCCTGTTCGATGCTTCCGAGATCGCGCTGATGGGGGTAGGGGCGATTTTACGCGACCTGCCGAGGCTGATCCGACGCATCGGCCAGACGGCCCGCGCCATCGTTGCGGCCAGGCCGGATTGTCTTGTCACCATCGACAGTCCGGAGTTTTCGCTGCGTGTCGCCCGCAAGGTGCGCGCCGCCGATCCCAGTATTCCGATCGTCCACTATGTCTGCCCGTCGGTATGGGCGTGGCGGCCCGGCCGGGCGCCGGCGATGCGGCCGTATGTCGATCATATCCTTTGCCTGCTGCCGTTCGAGCCGGCCGAACTCGAACGGCTGGCGGGTCCGCCGGGTACTTTTGTCGGCCACAGGCTGACCACTGATCCGGGCATCGCGATTGCTGCCCACATGCAGAAGAAACGGCAGGTTTCCCCACCGGGCGAGCCGCGCAACCTGCTCGTCCTGCCGGGATCGCGCCGCAGCGAAGTTAGCGCGCTGCTTAGTCCGTTCGGCGAGACGCTTGCGCGGCTGAGGGCGCGCGGGCATCGACTGAAGCTGTCCTTGCCGACCGTGCCGCATGTCGCGGAGATTGTGCGTAAGGCCACATCCGACTGGCCGGACAGACCGGAGATCATCCTCGACCCGGAACGCAAGTGGCAGGCCTTCGGGGAAGCCGACGCCGCGCTGATTGCCTCGGGAACCGTCTCGCTCGAACTCGCCCTTGCCGGCGTACCATTCGTCTCCTGCTACAAGGTCGACGCGGTCGGCCGGCTGTTCCAGCATCTGGTCACGGTCTGGTCGGCGCTGCTGCCCAACATCATCGCCGACCGTTCGATCGTGCCGGAGTTCTACAATTTCTACGTCCGTCCCGAGCATCTGGCGCGCGATCTGGAAGCGCTGTTTGCCGACACGGGAATGCGCGCCTGGCAGAAGGACGGTTTCGCCGAAGTGGCGCGGCGGATGCGAACCGAGAAGCCGTCGGGGGAACTGGCGGCGGAAGTGGTGTTGAAGGCAGTAGGCAGTAGGCAGTAGGCAGTATCTTTCACTACTGCCGACTGCCTATTTCCGACTGCCCTATCTCTTCGCTATCGGCACGAAATCGCGGATCGTCGGACCGGTGTAAAGCTGGCGCGGCCGGCCGATCTTCTGGTGCGGATCTTCGATCATCTCTTTCCACTGCGAAATCCAGCCGACCGTGCGCGCGACGGCGAACAGCACGGTGAACATGGTGGTGGGGAAGCCGAGCGCCTTCAGCGTGATGCCCGAATAGAAGTCGACGTTCGGGTAGAGCTTCTTCTCGATGAAATAATCGTCGGTCAGCGCGATCCTCTCGAGCTCGATGGCGATGTCGAGCAGCGGATCGTCCTTGATGCCGAGCTCGCCGAGCACCTCATGCGCGGTTTTCTGCATGATCTTGGCGCGCGGATCGTAGTTCTTGTAGACGCGGTGGCCAAAGCCCATCAGCCGGAACGGATCGTCCTTGTCCTTCGAACGGGCAATGTATTCCGGGATGCGGTCGACAGTGCCGATCTCGCCCAGCATGTTCAGCGCCGCCTCGTTGGCGCCCCCATGCGCCGGGCCCCACAGGCAGGCGATGCCGGCCGCGATGCAGGCGAAGGGATTGGCGCCGGACGAACCGGCGAGGCGAACGGTCGAGGTCGAGGCGTTCTGCTCGTGGTCGGCATGCAGGATGAAGATGCGTTCCATGGCGCGCGCCAGCACCGGGTTCACCTTGTATTCCTCGCACGGTACCGCGAAGCACATGTGCAGGAAGTTGGCGGCGAAGTTCAGCTCGTTCTTCGGATAGATGAACGGCTGGCCGATATGGTATTTGTAGGCCATGGCGGCAATCGTCGGCATCTTGGCGATCAACCGGATCGACGCGACCATGCGCTGGTGCGGGTCCGAGATGTCGGTCGAGTCATGATAGAAGGCCGACAGCGCCCCGACCACGCCGCACATCACCGCCATCGGATGCGCGTCCCGGCGGAAGCCTGTGAAGAAGCGCGACATCTGCTCGTGCACCATGGTGTGGCGGGTCACGCGATAGTCGAAATCGTCCTTCTGCGACTTGGTCGGCAGTTCGCCGTAGAGCAGCAGGTAGCAGACTTCGAGGAAGTCGCTGTGCTCGGCCAACTGGTCGATCGGATAACCGCGATGCAGCAGCACGCCTTCGTCGCCGTCGATGAAGGTGATTTCCGAGTCGCAACTCGCCGTCGACGTGAAGCCTGGGTCGTAGGTGAAGGCGCCGGTATCCTTGTAGAGCGCGGCAATGTCGATCACATCCGGACCGACGGTGCCCGATCGAACCTTCAGCTCGTGCGTCTTGCCGTTGAATTCCAGTCTGGCGGTGGATTCGCTCATACGGATACCCCTTTGCTATGAATTCGGGATAGCGGCGAGGCAACGCCGCCAAACGGAAGAGAAGCCGAAATGAGAATGACGATCCTGCTCCCGGCTCGGTTCCGCGAAAAGTCTGATGTGGCCGCAATGTTGCACCGCAACAGGACGGTTTCAATGGCTCTCGATAGGACCAGGGAAATGCTAATCGATTTGATCTCCAATGCGTGCCAAGCTTTCCTCGCGTCCCAGCACGGCCAGTACATCGAACACGCCGGGGGACGTGCTGCGCCCCGTCAGGGCGGCGCGCAGAGGCTGCGCCACCGCACCAAGCTTGTGGCCGTGAGCCGCCGCGAAGTCTCGGATCGCCGCCTCCGTCGTCTGCGCCGTCCAGTCTCCCCCGACATTCTTGAGCGCGGACCACGCCCCAGCGAGCACAGTTCGCGGACGTTCGCCGAGCAGCACCGCGGCCTTGTCGTCGATCGCCAGCGGCCGCGTCGCAAACAGATATGAAGCGCTGTCGGCCAGTTCGACGAGTGTCTTGGCCCTCTCCTTGAGACCCGGCATCGCGGCGGCAAGTTTCGCCTTCTGGTCATCGTCCAGCCCCGCCGCGAGCGGGCCTGATGTCGACAGATGCGGCAGTGTGGCGACGAGGATATCGGTGAGTGCGCCGTCGTCCATCCGCCGCATGTAGACGCCGTTCAGCGCCTCCAGTTTCTGGAAGTCGAAACGTGCGGCGCCCCGGTTGACGTCCTCGATCTCGAACCAGCGGATCATGTCGTCCATCGACATGACTTCGTCGTCGCCATGGCTCCAGCCGAGGCGCGCCAGATAGTTCAGCAGCGCGGCGGGCAGGTAGCCCATCGACCGGTAGGCCTCGACGCCGAGCGCGCCGTGCCGTTTCGACAGCTTTGCTCCGTCGGCGCCATGGATCAGCGGGATATGCGCCATGACCGGCACTTCCCATCCCATCGCGTCGTAGATGACCTGCTGGCGCGCGGCATTGGTCAGATGGTCGTCGCCGCGGATGATATGGGTGACGCCCATGTCGTGATCGTCGACGACGACCGCGTGCATGTAGGTCGGATTGCCGTCCGAACGAAGGATGATGAAATCGTCGAGATCCTTGTTGGGGAAGCGCACGTCGCCCTGAACGCGGTCGCGGACGATCGTTTCGCCTTCATGCGGCGCCTTGATGCGGATGGCGCCCTTGACGCCTGCCGGCGCTTGCGCCGGATCGCGGTCGCGCCAACTGCCGTCATAGCGGGGCGGACGGCCCTCGGCGCGCGCCTTCTCGCGCATGGCATCGAGTTCCGCGGGGGTCTCGTAGGCATAGTAAGCCTTGCCCATGCGGACGAGTTGCTCCGCCACCTCGCGGTGGCGCGGCGCGCGCTCGAACTGCGAAATCGGCTCGCCGTCCCATTTCAGGCCCAGCCAGGTCAGCCCGTCGAGGATCGCCGCCGTCGCCGCGTCGGTGGAACGCTCGCGATCCGTATCCTCGATGCGGAGAAGCATCTGGCCGCCGGTATGCTTGGCGTAGAGCCAGTTGAACAGCGCGGTGCGGGCGCCGCCGATATGGAGGTAGCCGGTGGGCGAGGGGGCAAAACGTGTGACGACGGGGCGGGACATAAAGATTTCCGAAGGAAGAAGACCGCCCCGCGCGTCCGCGCCGACGGTGCATGGAAAAAGATTGGCGTTCATGTAGCATAGAAGGTCGGGGGTGCAAGGGCGCAGTCGCAGCCTTGCACGATGCGCCGCAAAACCTTGGCGCCGGTTGAGTGAAAGCCATGTCGGAGGTGTCGGCAGGCGATCTGAACGAACGGTTCCTGTTCCGCAAGATGGACATGGAGGCCGCGGCCCGCTCTGTCCCCGCGACATCCCGCGAGCTTGTCGTCGTGCCTGCGCGCCGGACCTGGATCGAGCAGTGGTCGCGCGCGGGAAAAACCTTGCCGCCCGTACCCGTCATGGCGGCCCGGGCGGCCGTCGTCCTGCAATACGCGGCTACGCTTGAAGGGGAGCGCGGGACGCTGTTTCTGCTCGTCCCGGTATTTCTCGCTGCCGGCGCCTTCGTATATTTCGGTCTGCCCTTCGAACCGGGTTTCCTATCGATTTCGGCCGGTCTGTTAGCCTCCGTTGCTTCGGCGGCCTTTTTGCCGCGCGGACGCATTCCGCAACTGACGGCACTGGCGGTTATGCTGACCTTCTGCGGCATCCTGCTGGCCAAGGGCGAAACCTGGCGCATGGGCACCAAAATGCTCGGCGGCGATGTGTCGACCCGCATCACCGGGCGCGTCGTCAGCATCGAACCGCTGTCCAACGGCCGCGCCCGGCTGACCATTGATCTGATGGCGACCGAGCGGCCGAAACTTCGCTATGCACCCGACCGTATCCGCGCGACCGCTCGCAAGGCGCCGGCGGGCATCGAGGCGGGTTCCATCGTCAATGGCCTCGTCCGGCTGCGGCCGCCCTCCGGGCCGGTGCGCC
Organism: Mesorhizobium sp. IMUNJ 23232; assembly: GCF_044326205.1. Classification (NCBI taxonomy): domain Bacteria; kingdom Pseudomonadati; phylum Pseudomonadota; class Alphaproteobacteria; order Hyphomicrobiales; family Phyllobacteriaceae; genus Mesorhizobium; species Mesorhizobium sp. IMUNJ 23232. Next base: position 6,353 of record NZ_JBIRCY010000060.1, on the reverse strand, counting down.
CCGACAGCTACGATTTCTCCTTCGAGAGCTATTTCGACGGCATCGGCGCGAGCGGCTATTTCATGAAGGGACCGGAACTGGTCCCGCGGCCGGATCCGGGATTCGCCGACCGGATCGGCACGCTCATCGAGAATGCCCGAAACGACATCGCCGCACGCATCCGGCAGCGCATCGGCGGCGCCGAGGGCGAAATCGCTGCCGCGCTGGTCGTCGGGGTGCGCGCCGGAATCCCGAACGACGTCAGCGAGGCTTTGCGCCGTACCGGCCTCTACCATATCATCTCGATCTCCGGCCTGCATATGGCGCTTGTCGCCGGCGTGGTCATCGGCGCGCTGAGGGCCGGATTCGCGCTTTTCCCCGGCATCTCGTCGCGCCGTCCGGTCCGGAAATATGCTGCACTGGCCGGTCTCGCCGCCATCGCCGCTTATCTCGCCATTTCCGGCGGCGAGGTCGCGGCGCAGCGCAGTTTCCTGATGCTTGCCGTCATGCTGATCGCGCTGATTTTCGATCGGGCGGCGCTGACAATGCGCAATCTGGCGATCTCGGCGATCATCGTGCTGGCGATCACCCCGCACGAGGTCATTGGCCCAAGCTTCCAGATGTCCTTTGCCGCGACCGCGGCGCTTGTCGGAGCGTACGCCTTCTGGACAGAACGACGCAGCGGCACCGGATCATTTCATCCCAGAAGAGGCCTGGTTTCGCTTGCGGCGCGGCGTGCCTGCGCGCTTGTCGTCGGGTTGCTGCTCACCTCCCTGGTCGCCGGTCTCGCAACGGCGGCCTTCGGCGCCTATCACTTTCAGCGGATCGCGCCGCTCAGCCTCGCCGCCAATCTGGCCGCGATGCCGATCGTGTCGCTGCTGGTCGTACCCTTTGCGGTGCTCGCGTCTGTCGCCATGCCGTTCGGCTTCGACGGGCCGTTCCTCGACGTGATGGGCAAGGGGATCACCGCGATGATCGAGGTCGCGAAATGGTTTTCCGCGCGCTCGCCGATCGATGCGGTCGGGCTGATATCGGGAAAATCCGTGGTTCTCCTGACTATTGCCCTGATCGTCGCGACCGTCGCAACAACCTGGCTGCGGCTTCTCGCGTTGCCGTTTGCGCTCGCCGGTCTTTTGACGCTGGGCGCCACGCGCACGCCTGACGTGCTGGTGTCGGAGGACGCCCGACTGGTGGGGTTTCTCACCGGCGAGAGGCTGATGGCGGTCAACAGGCCGCGGCCAAATGTCTTCACGGCGGAGAACTGGAAACGAACCTTGCAGGCCGACGGTCTTCATAAGCCGACGAAGGATTTTGGACCGGATCCGCCGATAGCCTCGATCGCAAGTGAAACGGTGGAGACTGGAGGTCAGAAAGGCAACGGATATGGCAATAGCGGCAACGTCACTTCGTCCGACGCGTCCTTGTCGACAAGGCTGGTAGCTTCAGTTCAAGGCCCGAATGCCGACAATTTCACGGCTGCTTCCTTCGAAGAGAGCGCCGCGGACGATTCAGTCCGTGCCTTCCTGTGCGACGACATAACCTGCCTCGGCTGGCATCCATCCGGAGCCGCGATCATTCATACGTCAGACCCAGAGGAAGCCAGGATCGCCTGTTCCTTTGCCGGCGTCATAATCCTCGACGACGCGACCGTGCCGTTGAAATGCGCAAATCCTGCCGTCGCCGTCGTTACAAAGCGAGAACTCGCCCGCCACGGAAGCGCAGCGGTCTACCTGTCTCTGGGCAGTGACGATGCCGCCGAGGTTCACTTTGCCATCGGCTCCGCCGATCGCCCGTGGCACAGCAACCGCATATTCTCCCGCGAGGCCCGCGGGCTTCCGCCCTACCAGCGCAAGATGCCCGCCCAAGCGCCGACGGAAAATCAGTAGCGCCGGATCAGGCCAACCAGCCTGCCTTGCACCCGGACCCGGTCCGGGCCGTAGATGCGCGTCTCGTAAGCCGGGTTGGCCGCTTCCAGTGCGATTGATGCGCCCTTCCTGCGGAAGCGTTTCAGCGTCGCTTCCTGGTCGTCGACCAGTGCCACGACGATCTCACCGGGCGTGGCTGTATTGGCATTGCGGATGATCACCGTGTCGCCATCGAGGATGCCCGCCTCGATCATCGAGTCGCCCTTGACCTCAAGCGCGTAGTGTTCGCCGCCGGACAGCATTTCGGGCGGCACCGATATGGAATGCGTCCGATGCTGGATCGCATCGATCGGCACACCGGCCGCGATGCGGCCCATGACGGGGATCGTGATCCCGGAACCGACATCGTCATTGCCGGCGGAGGGAGTGCGGGACGGTTCGGCCGACCGCTTGCCAAGACTACCCTCGATCACGCTTGGTGAAAATTTCCGGGCTGCATTCAAGCCGGGGGCGATCGAATCGGGCAGTCGGAGCACTTCAAGGGCCCGCGCCCGGTTCGGCAGCCGGCGAATGAACCCGCGTTCCTCCAGCGCCGTGATCAGCCGGTGAATGCCGGATTTCGACGCCAGATCAAGGGCTTCCTTCATTTCGTCGAAGGAGGGCGGAATACCGGACTCCTTCAATCTCTCGTGGATGAAAAGCAGGAGTTCGTGTTGCTTGCGTGTCAGCATCTCGGCCCCATCAAGAATCGCACCAAAAACAAAACCAGAACAAACACTATCTGTTCCAGTTGTGTTCCGCAACCGTTAAATATCGGGTTAAGATCCGGGCAACCAAGAAATCAAAATCATGCGTCGGTGCTCTCCGGTCGAGACTTGGCCCGGTTGCCGCGGAGGAGATCGTGGATATCAGGCCTCTTCCCACAAATCGCCCAGCAACTCACGGTCATAGCCAGAACTCGCCCGGAAAAGTTGCCGCGTATAGGCATGCTCGAACCGTCCGGCGGCCAGGTCGGCGCTGGTCAGGGTCTCGAGGATGCGGCCTCGGTTCATCACCGCGACGCGGTCGCACATGTAGGAAACGACAGCCAGATTGTGGCTGACCATGATGGTGGTGAAGCCACGCTCGCGTCGCAGGCGCCGCAAGAGGTTGAGCACTTCCGCCTGAACGGAGACGTCGAGCGCCGAGGTCGGTTCGTCGAGGAGAAGACCGCGTGGCTCCAGGATGATGGCGCGGGCAATCGCCACGCGCTGGCGCTGGCCGCCGGAAAGCTGGTGCGGAAACCGAAAACGGTGTTCGGGTTTCAGTCCGACATCTGAAAGCGCGCGTTCGACGCGCTTTTCCACGTCGGACAGCCCATGGATGCGCGCCGGTTCCGACAGCACCTTGTCGACGGTGTGACGCGGGTGGAGCGAGCCGTAGGGGTCCTGAAAAACCATCTGGATCAGCCGCCGCTGCGCATGGCTGCGCGCCGGCGCGACCGCGTTTCCGCCGATGCGGATCGTTCCGGAATAGTCGGCGATCAGGCCCGCTACGGCGTTCAGCACCGTCGACTTGCCCGATCCGGATTCGCCCACCAGCCCGAACGCCTCGCCCTCGGCCACGGCCAGCGAAACGTCGCGCACGGCATCGAGCCGGCGCGCGCCTTTGCCGAAGCTGATGCCTAGATTTTCGATCGCGATCATCGGCGCGGTCATCTTGCCCAGCTCGCGTCGCGTTGCAGGACGGGCAGTTCCGGCCGGTCGTCGCCAAGGCGCGGCGAGGAAGCGAGCAGGCCTTTTGCATAGGGATGCTGGACCCGGTGGAGGTCGCTCGCCTTGACGGTTTCGACCACCTTGCCGGCATACATGATCATCACGCGGTCGCAGAAGGCCGAGACCATGCCGAGGTCGTGGCTGATGAGGATCAGGCTCATGCCGCGCTCGCGTACGAGGTCGTCGAGGATCGCCAACACCTGGAGCTGCACGGTTACGTCGAGCGCCGAGGTCGGCTCGTCGGCGATCAGCAATTGCGGTTCAGGGATGAGCATCATGGCGATCATCACGCGCTGGCCCATGCCGCCGGATAGCTGGTGCGGATAGAGGTGGTAGACCGCCTCCGGGTCGCGGATCTTTACCGCCTTCAGCGCCTCGATGCTTTTCGCACGGGCAAGCTTGCGATCCCTGGCGACATGCAGCCGGAACGCCTCCTCGATCTGCTGGCCGACCGTCATCACCGGGTTGAGCGAGAATTTCGGATCCTGCAGCACCATGGATATCCGCTTGCCACGGATCTTCGGCATCTCCTTTGCAGGCACCTGGAGCAGGTCCAGGCCCATGAAGGAAAGCCGGTCGGCGCTGACGCGGCCGGGCGGCGGGACGAGCCGCATGATCGAGCGGCCGGTGAGCGACTTGCCGGAGCCGGATTCGCCGACAATGCCCAATCTTTCGCGGCCAAGCGAAAAGCTGACGCCGCGAACCACGTCCATAAAACCCTGATAGGTCGGGAAGGTGACTCGCAAATTCTCGACGTTGAGGATCGGTTCGCTCATGAGCGCTTCGGGTCCAACACGTCGCGCAGGCCGTCGCCGAGCAGGTTGAAGCCGAGGCTGACGACGAAGATGGCGATGCCGGGGATCGTCGCCACCCACCATTGGTCGAGCAGGTAGTCGCGGCCGGTGGAGATCATGGCGCCCCATTCCGGCGTCGGCGGCTGGGCGCCGAGGCCGAGGAAGCCGAGGCCGGCGGCGGTCAGGATGATTCCCGCCATGTCGAGCGTCATGCGCACGATCACCGAGGCGGTGCAAAGCGGTACGATATAGTGCCAGATGATGCGGAAGCGGGAAGCACCTTGCAGGCGGGCAGCCTTGACGAAATCGGCGTTGCGCACGGTGATCGTCTCGGCGCGTGCGATACGGGCATATGGCGGCCAGGAGGTGAGGGCGATGGCGATGATGGCGCTTTCCAGCCCCGGCTTGATCGCCGCGACGAAGGCGAGCGCCAGGATCAGCCGTGGGAAGGCGAGAAAAATGTCGGTGATGCGCATCAGCACAACGTCGACCGCCCCGCCGATGTAGCCGGAGATGGTACCGATCAGCAGGCCGATCGGCACCACGATCACCACCACCATGATGACGATGGTAAGTGTGATCCGCGCGCCCCAGGCGACGCGCGAAAGGATGTCGCGGCCGAGTTCGTCGGTGCCGAACCAGTGCTCGGCGCTCGGCGGCTGCAGTCGTGTCGAGAGCGACTGCAAGGTCGGCGACTGCAGCGGCAGCACCGGCGCCAGCACTGCGACAAGGATCAGCGCCAGCACGATCGCGAAGCCGACCATGGCCAAGGGATTGCCTCGAAAAGCCAGCCAGTTGCGATACCAGTGGCCGAACGAGGCCTGACGGCGCGAACCGGGCGTGTCGGTGAGCAGCCAGTCGCGCGCGGTCATGTCCGCGCCCTCGGGTCGAGCAGCCGGTAAAGCATGTCGCAGAAGACGTTGAGGCAGACGAAGATCGCGCCGATCAGCATGGTTCCGCCAAGCACGGCGTTCATGTCCGCATTGAACAGCGAGCGGGTGATGTAGAGGCCAAGTCCGGGCCAGGCGAACACCGTCTCGGTCAGCACGGCCCCCTCCAGCAGCGAAGCGTAGCTCAGCGCCACGACGGTAATCAGCGGCACGACGATGTTGCCGAGCGCGTGACGCCAGACCACGCGGCGCTCGGTCATGCCCTTGGCGCGCGCGGTCAGGATGTATTCCTGGTTCAACTGCGCCAGCATGAAGCTGCGTGTCATGCGTGAAACATAGGCGAGCGTGAGATAGCCGAGCAGGCTTGCCGGCAGGATAAGGTGGGAAAGGGCGTTGAAGAATACGTCCCAATCCCCGGACATCGCGCTGTCGATGGTGATCAGCCCGGTGACGGGCTCGACCAGCCCGTCATAGGCGATGTCCAAACGCCCGGGGCCGGCGACGAGGTCGAGCCAGGAATAAAAGACAAGCAGGCCGATCAGTCCCATCCAGAAGATCGGGATGGAATAGCCGACCAGGCCGATGACCCGGGTCAAATGATCGATCCAGCGGCCCCGGTTGGTGGCGGCGATGACGCCAAGCGGAATGCCGATGACGACGCCGATCAGCGTTGCGGCGGTGGCGAGTTCCAATGTCGCGGGAAAGAACTGTCCGAGATCGTAGAGCACCGGCTGCGACGTCATTGCCGAGGTGCCGAAATCGCCGCGCACGACCTTCAGCAGGTAAATCCAGAACTGCTGGTAGACGGGCAAGTCTATGCCGAGTTCCTGCCGCACCCGCTCATAGGCTTCGGGCGGGGCGCGGTCGCCCAGGACGGCCAGGACGGGATCGATCGGCACCACGCGTCCGATCAGGAAGGTTATGAAGATGAGGCCGATGAGGGTCAGGATCAGGATGCCGAGGAAGCGGAAGACTTCATAGGCGATCTCGGCGCCGGGGGGGGGGGGGGGGGGGGGGGGGAGCGCACAACCGACATCCGCCCCCCTCCCCACCAAAGACATCCGTCCTCTC
>NZ_JBIRCY010000059.1:0-21461 GCF_044326205.1 Mesorhizobium sp. IMUNJ 23232 | reverse complement strand
GAAGGGGAAAGTTCAAGGACCCACCTCGATGCCGCACGTCTACCCGGCACCACCCCCGCGTCCCGTCGCTGTCGTTTCACCGGCCATCAGGGATGCGGTCTTCCGCTACTTGGTCACGTCGTAGAGGAATATCAGATCGGCGTTCGGACCGGAGAAAAATCCCTTCACGTTCTTGCGCAGCACGGTCTGCTCGCTTTCCTGGAACATGTTGATGAAGGGGCCGGACTTCTGCAGCTTGCCCTGGAGGTCCAGATACATCTGCTTGCGCTTCTCGACGTCGGCCTCCTGAAGCGCCGCCTTCGTTTCCGCGCTGATCTCCGGGATGTCCCAACTGTTGCGCCAGGCCAGCGGCTTCGACGCGGAATTGTCGCTGTTGTCCGGGTTGTTGGCAAAACTGTCGGCGTTGGAGTTCGGATCGAGATAGTCCGGACCCCAATACATGTAGATCATGTCATGCTGGCGGGCGCGGTATTTGGTCAGCACCTGCTTCACCTCTGCCGCGTTGATCGTCACCTTCACGCCGCCTTCCGCGAAGGTCGACTGGATCGACTGGGCAATGCCGGTGAAAGGCTGCGTGTTGCCGGTGTCGAGCTGGATTTCGAAGCCGTTGGGATAACCGGCCTCGGCAAGCAACGCCTTCGCCTTGGCCGGATCGAGCTTGTAGGGATTGTCCTCCAGCGACGCATAGAATCCGGCCGGCCAGAACGCCTGGTGCACGATGAACTGGCCCTTCAGGAAGGAGTCGGCCATGCCCTGGTAGTCGATCAGCCAGCGCAGCGCTTCCTGCACTTTCGGGTTCTTCAGCGGCTCGATCTTCTGGCTGAGACCGAGGTAATAGACCGTCGCCTTGGGAAACTGCTCGACGACGAGGTCCGGATTTCCTTCGATGCCCTTGATCTGGTCGGGCGTCAGGTTACGGGCGATGTCGATGTCGCCTTTTTCGATCAGCAGACGCTGCGTGGAGCCTTCGGGAACGTGCCGGACGATGACACGCTCGATCTTCGGGGCGCCGAGGCGGAAATCGGGATTGGCTTCCAGCACCACCGACTCGTTGGCCTTCCACGACCGCATCTTGTAGGCGCCGGAGCCGGCGGAATTGGTCTTCAGCCAGTCATGGCCGAGGTCGCCGTCCTTCTCATGCGCCATCGCCTCCTTCTTGTCGACGACCGAAGAGGTCACGGTGCTCATCAGGTTGAGTATGTAGGTCGGCGCGTATTTCTCGGAGACGGTGAGTTGCACCGTATGCTCGTCGACCGCCTTCACCATGTCCTTGACGTTTTCGGCATTCCAGCCGAGTGCCTGGAACAGGTAGGCAGGTGTCAAATTGAGCAGGACGACGCGCTGCAGCGAGAAGGCTACATCCTCGGCCGTCACTGGATTGCCGGAGTGGAATTTCAGGTTCGGCTTGAGCGTGAAAGTAAAAATCTTGCCGTCGTCGCTGACCGAATAGCTCTCGGCCATCTTCGGCACGAGATTCTTCATGTCGCCGATCTCGAGGCCCATGAGGCGGTCATAGACGTTGACCGCAATCTCGGAGTTCGAGAGTTCGTAGATCTCCGCCGGATCCATGGTGACGATATCATCGATGGCCTTCGCCATCACCAGCGTGTTGGCCGGTGTGTCGGCAAAGGCCGGCGCGGTCAGCATGGATGTGGCCAGAAGCAGTCCCAGAAGCATGCGTTTCATTTTGCCGTCTCCCATTTTGTCAGGCAGCTTCGCTCAGTTGGCCGGGCCTCCGGGACCGAGCCGCACTCCCGGGCGAAGGTTCTTGTAGACGACCTTTTCGCCCCGGCAGAAATTGGCTCCGGGCGCCTCGGCCACGATCGTCTCCTTGGCGATCGGGTCGAAATCTGCCCGGAAATGCACGGTGCTTTTCAGCGCGATGACCGCATGGTCTTTCGGCTCGATGCCGACCTCGCGCAGCAATTGCTGGTCGAGACACTGGTAGCGCACGCTGCACACCGCGACCTGCACATCCGAACGGTCGTCGAGGATGCGCAGCCGCGCCATCTTTCCCAGCGACACGGTGACGCCGCCGAGAATGGCGCCGTGGCAGGTGAAGGTACCGTCGGAGAGCGCCTCGACCTTGACCCTGGCCGGGAAGGGCTCCGCGTCGTAGCCGTAGCGGCCGCCGAGCACGAGGTCGATTTCGGCACCGACGCCTGCTTGATGCGCCTTGTCTGCCGTCGGCGGATCCCAGAGTAGGCCGAGTGCTGCGTCGCGCAAGCCTGAGTCCACCATGGCGCGCAGCAGCCCGGTCGTGTCCGACGTGCCGCCCGCGCCGGGATTGTCCTGAGTGTCGGCGATGACGATCGGATCGCCGGGCCGGCCGTGTGCCTTGCCGTAACTGGCGGCGTCGTCTGGGCTGAACAGCGGACCGGTGAATGCCATTTCCGCATCCATCGTCCGGGCAAGCACGGAATCCGCCGCCGCATCCACGGCACCGGGATCCGTTCCGTAGGCGACGATCGCCGGTCCGCACTCGGCGATGTCCGCCGGCGGAAAGCCGATGCCGATCTCGACATTCGCCACGCCATGTCCCGCAAGAGCCGGCAGTCCGCCGTAGAGGCCCTTGCAAGGCTCGAAATCCGTGCACTGCGTATAGAGCGGGATCAGGAAAGGCACTTTGCGCAGCGCCTTGTGGAACGGCTTTCCATGCGCGATGCGCTGCTCCAGCAGTTCGTAGGCGCGCTGCCCGGTCTCGATCATGTCGATATGCGGATAGGTGCGGTAGATCGCCAGCGCGTCGGAATGCTCGACCATTCCCACAGTGATGTTGGTGTGCATGTCGAGGCTGACGATGACGGGCAGGTCCGGTCCCGTCACCGCGCGGACGCGCCGCAGCAGCTCGCCTTCGCCGTCCTCGTGCGATTCAACGACCATGGCGCCGTGCAGGTCGAGATAGACGGCGTCTAGCGCGCCGGCCCTGGCGATGCCGTCGCAGATGACAGTCGATATGCGGTCGAACGCATCGTCTGTGACGTAGCTGCACGGCTCGGCCGCAGCCCAGACCAGCGGCACGAAATCATACTTTTCACGCGCCGCGTTGATGAAGCCGCCGATCGGGATGGCGAGTGGAGGGAAGACCTTCAGCATGTCCTCGCCGACGGTCATTTCCGGCCAGCCGTCGGCACGGACGAAGTCGTCATAGGATGCGCCGAAGGGCGCGAAAGTATTGGTTTCGTGCTGTAATCCGGCGATGGCAACGCGCGGGCGTGCGGTCATGAGCGAAAGGCACCTGTTAGGGAATGCGGAGACTTGGCCAGCACCAGAATTGGATTGGACCGCAACATGAATATGAAGTCAATATCAATTCTAGGGGCGGATGACGGGTGTATGAACTCTGGTCTTGCCATGCAGCCGGACGGCAAGATCCAAGGTCACGGTTCGCAGATGTTCAGGTCGTAGCGCAGATAATCCATGCGCTGGGCGACCCTGTCGTAGAGCCTTTGCGCGGTGAGATTATCGGGCTGGGTCATCCAGAATATCTTGAACCATCCGGCCTGCAGGCCGAGTTGCTGCAAATGCGCGATCATCGCGCGGGCAGCGCCGCTGCCCCGGCTTTCCGCGCGTACATAGATGTCCTGAAGGTAGCAGGCGTCGCCCTTGCTCCAAGTGAAAGGGAAGGTGAGGAAAAGGGTAAAACCCTGCGGCGCGTCGCTGCCATCCACCGCTACGATGCATTTCAATCCGCTGGCGGCGTCGGTTATCCGATCCCAGTTGCGTTCGCCCATTTCGTGATTGCCGGGCTCGCCTGGCGCACTCGCAACGAAGTCACGCCACATATTGAGGAACGCCGCGCGGTCTTTGGGGAGGGCAGGGCGTATGGTCACGGCTGGCGTCATCATCAAGGCCTTTTCACGCATTCTTCGGTTCGTCTCTTCCGCTCAGCGAGGCTCAAGACGAGAGGGACCTGCGATCGTCACGCGCGCGGTGCCGGCGATGACGACGTCTCCGTCGCCGCGCACCAGTTCGAGCGCGAGATCGGCGATGTGCCCTCTGTCGTCCGCAAGCGTTTCGGCACTGCGGCACTGCGCGGTCAGCACGTCGCCCGGCCACACGGGGCTGCGGAAGCGGATCGAGTAACGGCGGACGTAGCCGGCCCCAAACCATTTGGTCAGGGCCGAGGCAAGCAACCCGGCCGACAGCATGCCATGCGCCATCACGTCCGGCAGCCCGGCCTTGCCAGCGAATTCGTGGTCGTGATGAAGCGGGTTGAAATCGCCCGAGGCGCCGGCATAACGAACCAGGTCGGTACGCGTTAGCGGGCCGTAAACCAGAGGCTCCGGAAGGCCGAAACTCATGAACCCGCCGCGCCCTTCTCGATCGAGGCCATGGTCTCGCGGCAGACGAGCGTCCCGTCCGTCGCCGAGACGAATTCGACCTCCGTCGTTATGATGCGCATCGTGCCGCCGCGCTTTCCCGTCTTGGTCTCGTCGCCCACCAGCCTCGCCCGGCAGCGCAACAAATCGCCGGCGACGATCGGACGGAAATATTCATAGGTCTGCTCGCCATGCACGGTGCGCGAGCGGTCGAGGACAAGCAAACTTGTGACGAGCCGCTCGACGAAATCGGCCGAAATCACGACCGGAAAGGTAGGCGGCGCGATGGGGCTCCCGTTCGCATGCTCATCCTGCACGGCGCGCGCGAACTCGCGCACCTTGCCGGCCTCGACCTGAAACTCCCACTCGTCGAGGATGTCGCCGACGCGGATCATGCCATGCCGGTCCCGAAGAGTTTCTTGCGGCCGGTGAGCAGCAAAAGCACGCCGAGCGCCAGGAGGTTGAATGCGATCAGCAGCGTCGCCACCGCTGTCACGGTGGGGTTCACCTGCAACATCAACTCGTTGAACATGCGTTTCGGGATGGTCATGTAAGTTCCGGAAACGAACAGCGTGACGACCACCTCGTCGAAACTCATGACGAAGGAGAAGATCCAGGCGGCTGCCGCGCTTGGCGCCAGGTTGGGCAGCACGATCCTGGTCAGGATCTGCCACTGCGACGCGCCGAGCGTCGCCGCGACCTGCTCGATCCGGACGTCGAAGCCGCGGATCGCCGCCTGCATGATCAGCACGACATAGGGCACCGCCAGGATGGTGTGGCCGAGCACCAGTCCGGAGAAGGTACCCAGCAGGCCGGTGCGCGCGAAGAAAATATAGAGCGCGACGGCGGTGATGATCGACGGCACGATCATCGGCGCCATGAAATTGGCCTCCAGCATCCGGCGTCCGAAGAAAGTGCCGCGCACCAGCACGTAGGATGCCAGCGTCCCGGCAACCAGCGCCGCCGTGCTGGAGAGTGTGGCGAGCAGCAGGGAATTCTTGCCGGCCTCCACCCAGATCGGGTTGCCGAGCAGGTTCTGATACCAGCGCAGCGAGAAACCGGGTGGAGGGAACTCCAGCGATTTTGCGTCGGAGAACGACATCGGCGCCACGATCAGCACCGGCAGGCACAGGAAGATCAGCACCAGCACCGCGAAGACGGCCAGCCACAGATCCGAGAACCGGCCCCGCGCGGTCATTGATAGCGCTCCCTAAGCCATTGGTAGACGGCATAGAGTGACAGCGTGATCGTCATCAGTACCACGGAGACCACCGCGGCGATCTCCCAGCGGGCGAAGCGGTTGATCAGCAGGTCCATCATGTTGGCGATCAGCGGCACGCGCCCGCCGCCGAGCACGGCCGGCGTGATGTAGAAGCCGAGGCTGAGGATGAACACCAGGATGGCGGAAGCGGCGAGCGTCGGAACCGTCAGCGGGAAAAACACCTGCCAGAAGATGCGCATGCGCCCGGCGCCGAGCGTTTCCGCCACTTGCAGCAGGCGTTGGTCGACCCGGATCATCGCCGCATAGAGCGGCAGCACCAGGAACGGCAGCAGGACATTGGTCATGCCGATGATTATGCCGAGTTCGTTGTAGAGGAATTCGACAGGCTTGCTGGTGACGCCCAGCCACATCAGTCCGCGATTGACCAGCCCGGCATTGCCGAGAATGACGATCCAGGCGTAGGTCCTGACCAGGATCGAAACCCAGAAGGTTATGACGACCAGGCCCAGCACGATCATGCGCAGCCGGGGCCTGAGTTTTGTCGTCCAGTAGGCGAGGGGATAGCCGACCAGAATGGTGGCGACGGTCACCTCGAGCGCAATCGCCAGCGTGCGCCAGATGATGCGCATATAGGCGTTGGAATCATAGAATTCCTGAAAGTATTTTCCCGTGAGCGCGCCGGTTTCGCTGTCGCTGACGCTCCAGAAGGCGGTGGTCAGCAGCGGGATGTCGAAGATCAGAAGCGTGAGCAGCGCAAGCGGAGCCAGAAGGGCCAGCAGGTCCCAGCGCGGCCTCAGGCGAAAACGCGCAAGATGCGGCGCGGCGGCGGGCGCCGCGCCATCGATTGTCATGGAAGCGTCGGACACGGACGGCTTGCCTCCGGTTTTCCCGGCCTCCGTCACTGCAGGAGCTTGAACTCGTTCCAGCGCTTCTCGACTTCCTTGGCGTTGTCGTACCACCACTGGCCGTTCATCAGCCATTGCACCTTCTTGTTCTCAGCGGAAGTCGGGAAGGTCTTCAGCACTTCCGGCGTAACCAGCTTTTCCAGTTCCGGGCTCGGGCCGGGATAGGGCAGGAAGTCGAGAAGGCATTTCTGCGCCTCGGCGTTGCTCTGCACTTTCAGCCATTTGTACAGCATGTCGCGCTGGTCGTCGGAAATCCCCTTGGCCACCACCCACCAGGAGATGTCGAGCATGCCCTGGTTATAGGTGGCGGAGACGCCTTCCTGGCCGAGCACGCGCCCCGACCACGCGATGGCGTACTGCACCTCATTGTCCTTAAGAAGCTGCGCCGGCTGCGCGCCGGACTGCCACCAGATGGTATCCTTCTTGATCTTTTCCAGCGTCGCGAAGGCGAGGTCGAGGTCTACCCCCTTACCGGCGTCCTCCACAGACATGCCGCCGCCCATCGCGGCGAAGGGCAACACAAATTCCGGATAGTCGGGCAGAGCGCGTTTTCCCGGGAATTTTTCGGTATCGAAGAACTCCGCGAAGTTCGCCGGCGCCTTGGCGTCGGCGCGCCAGGCCATGATCGTCGAATAGTAGCTGGCGCCGAAGCCGTTCGGGTTCTTGGCTTCGTCGAACATCGGCTCGGGGCTGAGTCGCGCCCAGTCGATGGGCTCGGTCAGGCCTTCGGCGACCTGGCGATACATGTCGCCGGTCGGCGCGTCCGTCACGGTGTTGGTGATCACGCCCGACTTGGCCTGCGCCGCCATCTTGGCGTAGCCGCCGGGGGTCTCGGTGATGACCTTGACGCCGTCGCTTTTCAGCAGCGGCTCGTTCACGCATTTGTCGAGCGCGTCGCCATATTCGCCGCCCGAGTTCATGATGTGAAGTTCCTTGGCCTCCTGCGCCGACAGAGGCGTCGACAGGGCCAAGGCGAATATGCATGCAAGCGACACGTTCCCCAATTGTCTTTTCATTTGCATCATCCTTGTTGAGTTGAGCAGGCAGAGTTGAACGCCATGCGCGGCCGCCCTGCCTTGGCGGCCTCTAGTGAAGCGATGAACCTCCCGTCTCGTCCGGCAGCAGCCAGACGCGGTCGGGATCCCACGAAAGCCACACGGTGGCGCCTTCCGGGAAGCGCGTGCGCGCGCCGCCGACATTGGCAATCAGCGCGCGGCCACTTGCGGATTCGATCGTGTAGCGCGCGATTTCTCCGAGGAAGACGACGTCGCGCACGATGCCGCTGACGAAGCCGCTGTCCCTGTCGGTGCGGATATCCTCTGGCCGGATCAAGCCGCAGACCCGCGCGCCGGCCAGCCGCTCGCCGTCGACGCAGGGGTAGCGGCCGTCCTCGCCGCGGATCGCGCCGTCGCGGTCGAGCGTGCCTTCGACGAAATTGGCGAGACCCAGGAAACCCGCGGCAAACCGGGTCTTCGGCCGATGATAGATCTCGTCCGGCGTGCCGATCTGCTCGACCTTGCCGCCAGACAGCAGGACGATGCGGTCGGACAGCGACAGCGCTTCCTCCTGGTCGTGGGTGACCATGATCGTCGTGATGCCGAGTCTGCGTTGCAAGGCCCGTATCTCGGAGCGGACTTCCTCGCGCAGCTTGCGGTCGAGCGCGGCGAGCGGCTCGTCGAGGAGAAGGATGTCCGGCTTGAACACGATGGCGCGCGCCAGCGCGACGCGCTGCTGCTGGCCGCCGGAAAGTTGGTGCGGGCGGCGCTTCTCGAAGCCATCGAGCCGGACAAGGCGCAGCGCTTCGGCGACGCGTTCCGAGACCTCAGCCGACGACAGCTTTCGCACCCTCAGGGGAAAGGCGATGTTGTCGAAGATCGACATATGCGGGAACAGGGCATAGCTCTGGAAGACGAGGCCGATGTTGCGCTGCGCCGCCGGCACATAAGTTATCTCGCGGTCGCCGAGTTCGATGCTGCCCGAAGTCGGCGCGGTGATGCCTGCAATCAGCGACAGCATGGTGGTCTTGCCCGAGCCGCTCGGCCCCAGGATGGTGGTGAATTCGCCGGAATTGACGGCGAGCGACAGGTCGCCGATGGCCTGCACCGGCCCGTAGGATTTCGAGACGTTTGAGAATCGAACGTTGGTCATCAATCCACGTTTCTTCTCGCAGCCGCCGGCATCCGGCGGCATTCAGGTCACAAGCGGCCAGTTCGATTTTGGCTTGATGCCGGCGCGCGCCGCGGTGCGCTCGGCCGACCGCCGCGCCAGCCGGTAGATTTCCGCTTCGTCGAGCTTCACCAGCCGCCCGTGGCGCACGACGATCTCGCCATTGCACATCACCGTGTCGACCGCCTTGGTGCGGCTCACCAGCATCAACTGCTTCACCACATTGACGTTGGGCTGGGCGTCCGGGAGGTCGTTGGAGCGGATGACGATGTCGGCGCGCTTGCCGGCCTCGATGCTGCCGACCTGGCTTTCCAGACCGAGCGCGCGGGCGCCGCCCAGCGTGAACATTTCGAGGATCGATTCGGAGGGCAGATAGTCGCCCCATTCGCGGCTCACCAGATAGGCGATGATGCCGAGGTCGCCGAACGCCCATGCCTTTGCGATGTCGGTTCCGAGCCCGATCGACGTGCCGCGTTTGTGCAGGCCGGGAAACGCGCTGCGTCCCGTCTGCGAGATCGCGTAATACATGAAATTGCCGGGATGCCAGACCAGCGCCATGCCGCTCGCCGACACGGCCTCGACCTCTTCCGGAGACAGGATGTTCATATGCGTGAACACGCTGTTTTCGCCGATCAGGCCTTCCTCGGCGAAATGGACGAGCGCCGGCTTGCCGAAACGTTTGGCGTCATAGCCGGCGTCCGAAACCATCAGGCTTTGGTGCTGGTGGATCACGACGCCTTCGCGGTCTGCGAGCGTCTTGGCCGCGCGCATCAGCTCGTCGCTCGCGCTGCCGCAGCCATAGATGGCGACATGGCCGCGCGCCAGCGCATCCTCGTCCGTGTTGCGCTTCAACTGGCCGCCCATGGCCTTCAGCGACCGGTCGAAGCTGCAGGGCGCGCGCGGGATATCGGCCGCCATCGGCTCGCCCTCGCCGAGATGGTCCCACAACATGCAGTCGGTCACCGAGCAGCGTATGCCGACTGCGCCCGCGGCCTCGGCGACTAGGTCGGGGAAGAAACTCGTCGCGGCATCGACGAAGCCGGTGAAACCGTTGCGGACGAGTTCCGCCGAGGCCATCAGCGCGCTCGCATACTCGTCCTCATCCTCCACGGCGTTGATCCAGCGCGTGAACACCCCCGGCCCGGCGCCGCCCTCGTCCTTGGGAGGATTGGGATTGTCGGTGATCGAGCCACGGCTGAGATGCAGGCCGGCGTGATAATGGCCGTCGATGAAACCCGGATGCACCACGCCGCCTTGCGCGTCGATCTTGCGGCCCGCCTTCCATGCCGCTTCGATAGCGCGCCTCGGTCCGACCGCGACGATCTTCCGTCCCGAAATCGCGACAGCGCCGTCCGGATAGACGGTGCGCTTTTCGTCCATCGTCAGCACATGGCCGTTGACGATCAGCAGGTCGCAGGTCTCGGATGCACCGTTGTGAGGAGACTGCGTTGCCACCGCTATTCTCCGATTTTTCCGGTCTCGCGGTCCCATGCGCCCTGACGAAGGTCGCTCTTTTCCTTGAGCAGGCTCTGCTTCTGGACGCGCATGGACGGCGTGCGTTCGAAATCCGTGTCGCGGAACTCGATGAAACGCGGAATCTTGAAGGCTGCGAGGTTCTGCTTGCAGAAGGCGATGACCTCCTCGGGCGGGAAAACGTCGCCCGGCCGCAGTTGCAGATAGACTTTTACTTCCTCGCCGCGAAGCGTGTCTGGAACAGGCACGACGGCAGCCTCGACCACCTTCGGGTGCGAGCGCAAAACACCCTCGACCTCGGCGGCGGAAATATTCTCGCCCATGCGGCGGATGATTTCTTTCTTGCGGCCGACGAAATAGAGTAGGCCACGCTCGTCGCGCCGCGCCACATCGCCGGAGTGATACCAGCCGCCGCGATTGGCTTCCGCCGTCACTTCCGGCCGGTTGAGGTAGCCGGCGTAGAGGTCCGGTCCGCCGATCAGGCATTCGCCGGCATCGCCCGGCGCCACGTCGTTGTCATTGTCGTCGACCAGCCGGATGGTCACGCCGGGCGGCTCGACGCCCATCGTCCCGGTGCCGACCAGTTCGTCGGCCATATGGTTGGGCACGCGGCTCATCACGCCGCCTTCGGTACTGCCATACTGATTGTGCCAGTGGAATCCGTAACGTTCGACCATTTCCGCATGCAGTTCCTTAGGCAGGCCGGCGTGGATGGCGAGGCGGATGCGGTGGTCCTTCTCGGCCGGGCCGGGCTCGCCCTTCATCAGCAACGCCGGGATCGAGGCAATGGAAAGGATTTCGGTGGCATCGTAGGTGGTCACCACTTCCCAGAAGCGTGACACCGAGAAGCGGCGCATCGCCACCATCGTGCCGCGCGAGGCGAGCGACGTCAGCAACTGGATTGCCGGGTCGGCGTAATAGAAGGGCAGGCAGCAGAGCTGCCTATCCTGCCAGCCGCGCCGGAACAGCCTTAGATCGATATCGATGACACGCAGCCACCAGCCGTGGTGCAGCATGCAGCCCTTCGGCGCGCCGGTGGTTCCGGACGTATAATAGACGGTGATGATGTCCTCGCGCTGGCACTCCGTCTTGCTGAAATCCATCGGCTCGGATGCCTGCTCATATTTCGCAAGGCCGTCCGGTTCGTCGCCCTCCACCAGCACGATGTGGGCAAGCGCCGGCGAATTGCCGCGCACCGCTTCCATGATCGGCAGTTGCGGCGCGCCGACGATCGCCACCGTCGGGGCCGCGTCGGTGACGATGTGGCCGGCGTCGTACTGCATCGCCGTCGGTGCGATCGACACCATGGTCGCGCGGTTGGCGATGATGCCGAACAGCGCGATCATGAATTCCAGCCGGTTGTCGAGCATGACCACCACACGGTCGCCGGGCTTGGCCTTGTCCTTTAGATAGCCGGCAAAGCGCTGGCAGCGGTCGAGGAATTCGCGCCGCGTCATCACCGTGCCGCCCTCGATGATGATCGCCGGCCGTTCCGGATCCTCCAGGCAGCCCTTGCTGACGATCTCGATCACCGATTGCTGGGGCAGGGCGGTCCAGTCCGGCGCGACATTCTCATGCCGTATCCAGCTTTCCGGCCGGTTCGGTATCTTGGTGAGCCCGAGTTCCATGCGCGGGCTGGTCAGAAGCGGGGCGGCGCTCATTTCGACACCTCGGCATAGCCGTTCTTGATGACGATGTTTCCGTCCTTGTCGGACGCCTCGAAGCCGATCGGACCGCCCGGGCCGTTCCAATGCTCGACCTTGAGTGTCTGGCCGGGCGTCAGAAGCAGCGGCGCGGCGAAGCGGCACCCGAGCCGTTTCAATCTCGGCGTCTCGCCGCCGCAATGGTCGTCGACGATCGCCCGCGCGGCCAGCGAAAGCGTCAGCATCCCATGCACCAGCGGCGCGGCATAGCCGACCTTGGCGGCCGCCGCGGGATCGATCGTGTAGGCGGAATAGTCGCGCGCCGCATCGGCATAGCGGCGGGTCTGGTCCGGCGTCAGCGCGTAGCGCGAGACGACCGCCGCCGCGCCCCTCGCGGATGTCGGCCGGGCCGGTACGGCCTCGCCGTGGGATTGCGCCGGCGCGCCGCCGCGCACCAGGCAGGTGCTGTATTGCGTAATCACAGGCTTACCGTCATGGGTCCGGGTGTCGGAGCGGACGATAAAGGTGGTGCCCGGCTTTGTGGCGCCGATGCCGACCAGCGTAGAGACGGTGAACAGCCGCTGCGCCGGCACGATCGGCGTATGGAAGATGAAATCATGCTCACCATGCAGCGCGAAGCCACCGGTCACCTGCTCGAGAATCTCGACCATGCTCTGCATGACCGGCACATGCGAGAAGACCGGCGGGGCGAACTTTCCCGCCAGGTGATGCGGGTTCTCGTCATCGACCGACTTCGCGAACTGCGCGATGCGGTGGCTGCTGGTTCGGAATTCCTCGGAATCCCGCGTCAGACCGATCGGAAACGTCTCTCCCCGCGAAACAGGGGCGTTCGCATTCATCACGGCAATCCCTCGACAAAATCGCTCAGTTTCGAAAGTCTCGGCAGCTTGTTGCCGAGTTCACGATCGATATCCTCTATCCGCCAGCGCCCGTCGGTCTTGAGGTCGACCTCGATTGCGCTGGGCGCGATCACCTCGATGCGGTTGCCATAGGCCTGGAACACCTGGCCGGTCGCCGGGCAGCGCTCCAGCGCCAGCCAGCAGATCAGCGGCGAGACATTGTCCGGCGAGAATACGTCGAACATACCCTCGGGCGGCGGCTTGAGCGACGTCTCGATGCGGGTGCGCGCCGACGGCGACACGGCGTTGGAGCGCACGCCATATTTTGCGCCTTCCAGCGCCAGAGTGCGCGACAGCCCGACCACGGCAAGTTTTGCGGAGGCGTAGTTCGCCTGGCCGAAACTGCCGACCAGGCCGGCAAGCGAACTCGTGTGCACGATCGAGGCGGCGACCTTGTTGCCGGCCTTGGATTCGTTGCGCCAGTATTCCATGGCGTGACGCGACGGCGCCGCATGTCCCTTGAGATGGACGCGGATGACGGCGTCCCACTCTTCCTCGGACATGTTGGCGAACAGCTTGTCGCGCAGGATGCCGGCATTGTTGACCAATATGTCGAGGCCGCCGAAGGTTTCGACCGCTAGGTCGATCAGTGCCTGCGCATCGCTCCAGTCGGCGACGTCATGGCCGCTGACGATAGCCTTGCCGCCCGCGGCGACGATTTCGGCAACGACGGACTGTGCCGGGGAGGGGTCACGGCCCGCCCCATAAAGGTCACCGCCGAGGTCGTTGACCGCGACCGCCGCGCCAAGCTCCGCCAGCGCCATCGCATAGGACCGCCCGAGCCCGCGGCCGGCGCCGGTGACGATGGCGACGCGTCCGTCAAGTCGGTGCTGCGGCATCAGCCGGCCGCTCCCGGAAACGAATTGGCCGGAAACCGTTCAGCCGTAAAATGGTTCGGCACGCCCACCTCGCTCGACAAATGCACTGGAATTGGCCCCGGAAACCCGTCCGGCGGGCCTCATCGGCTCAGCCTCGCGGCCCCCGCCGACATTGACAGCAGAGGACAAAATGAATATGAAGTCAATATCAATTTTGTGGGCGAAACCTCTCCCCATCCGTCCTTGCGGACCGGGGAGACGCCATGGCAAAGGTAGCGGCCTATGGCGCCTCGCACCCGGTCTTCCCCTGTTCGTCCTGCTTTCTCGCGATGGATGAATCAGACCAACAACATCACCCAGCAGTTCATGGCGATGGGGATCGATCCCGACTTCATCAGCATGGCGGGAGGCCTGCCTGCCGCCGAATTCTATCCGACGGCGGCGATCGCTGACGCGAGCGAAAAAGCCCTGGCACGCTGGGGTGCTGGCGCGCTCGAATACGGTCCGATCGAGGGATTTGCGCCGCTTCGCAGTCATATCGCCGAACGCATCAGCCGCGAGTCCGGTCGGACCTTCACGATCGGCAATGTGCTGCTCACCGTCGGCGCCATGCAGGGCCTCGATCTGCTCGGAAAAGTACTGATCGATCCGGGCGATCGCATCGTTGCCCAGTTCCCCACCTATGTCGGCGCGCTGGACGCTTGGCGGCCTCGACTTCCGGCCTATGAAGCCTTGGACTGGTCGCCGGAAGACGGCACCTCGGTCGAATCCCTCAAAACGGCAAAATTCATCTACACCGTGCCGAACTATTCCAACCCCACCGGCGCGCTTGTGCCGACCGCCGCGCGCCAGGCACTGCTGGAAAAGGCGATCGAGGCTGGGACCTGGCTTGTCGAGGACGATCCGTATCTGCCGCTGCAATATGACGGGCCGGCCGGTCCGAGCATTTTGGCGCTGCATGGCCGGATGGAGCCGGAAGGGCCTTATCGAGGTCCCGTCATCTATCTCGGCACCTTGTCGAAGAGCATCGTGCCCGGACTGCGTGTCGGCTGGGTCGTCGCCGCGCCCGAGATGATCCAGGCGCTGACGCTGGCAAAGCAGTCCTCAGACATTGCCAGCTCGATGCTGACCCATGCCGTCGCCCTCGAACTCCTGGAAGCCGGCCGCGAGGAGGCGCATGTACCGTCGATCGTCGGCCACTATCGGGAACGGCGCGATGCCTTATGCCGCGCCGCCGAGACCGAGCTCGGTGAATGGTTCGAATGGGAAACACCGCCCGGTGGCATGTTCGTGTGGATGCGCAAGCGACACCCGGCGATCGACACCGACGCGCTCTACCGCTTCGCCCTTGAGGAGAAGATCGCCTTCGTTCCCGGCAGCGTTTTTGACCCGGCCGCGCAACTGCGCTCGGCCATGCGCGTCAACTTTACCCGCAATCCGGCCGCGGTGCTGGAGGAAGGGGTGGCGCGGCTGGCCAAGGCGACCAGGCGTTATCTGACCTCCAATTTCTGAATTGGAGGAGTGCCGTGTTCAGTGCTTCGGCGGATCCTTGCAGTAGACCGCGCGATACCACAGCGTCGACAGCATCTGCGCGAGGTCGTCTGCATGAGCCGTATCCTCGCCGTCGACCAACGGGTTGCCGCTGACGATCACGGCATAGAGGTAGTGGAAGACCATGACTTCCAGCGCATGCGCCACCGCCTGGGGCGAACCCGGCATTCCTTCCTTGTAGTTGCCGCGCCGTGAAATCGAGCGGGCGAGATTCTCGATCCATTTCCGATGCCTCGGCCGCCAGACCTCGCGGAATTCCGGCAACTGGCTCTGCAATTGCGCGTGGCACTGCATGAGGCCCGGATTGGCGGTATAGGCGGCGATGAAGAAGCGGTTGGTGTTCAGGATCGCCTCGTATTCGCCGGTGCCGCGGCCAACCTGCCTGGCGCGCTCGTAGAGGTACTCGACGAAATCCAGCACCACTTCGATGGCGATCTCGTTCTTGTCGCGGTAGTAGACATAGAAGGTGCCCAGCGCGACATCGGCGAAGCCGCAAATGTCCGAGACCTTCACGTCGAGGTAGCCGATCTCCTCCAGCGCGCGCGCCGCGGCGATCTTCAGGCGATATTTGGTCCGGTCGCCCTTGGAGGCGAATGACATCGAACCCAGCCCTGCCGCCAGATAGTCCGCGTATTTGCCCTTGTGGCTATGGTCTTCGGCCGCTGTCGGCTTCAGTTCGGCTTCCGCTGCCATCGGATCACCCCTTTGCTGGCGCATATCGCACCGGCATCGTCGTTAATCAACATCCGACGCCGCTTTGCCGACAATCGGCTCCGCGGAATCAAAAATTGATATTGACTTCATATTCATGTTGCCGTCTGATTTCAATGTCGCTCGCAAGCCTTGGAAGGCAAGCCGGCCTCCGTTCGAGGCAGCATGCTTGATTGCGCGTGGCCAGGAAAAGCGGGCAGGGAGCGCTTCGTGATCACCGAAACCGACCACGCACCGCCGGTTCTCGCCTGGAATTCCCATTTCCCCTATCGAGACCTTTCATGCCGCATCCTTTGATAGAGCAGCCCGTCTACATCGTCGGGGCCGCCGAGACGCCGCTCGGCAAGGTGCCGGACCATAGCGAGTTCTCGATGGTCGCAATCGCAGCACAGGAAGCGCTGGGCGAGGCCGGGCTGGGCTTCAGGGACGTCGATGCCCTCTTCACCAACTACATGGGCGAGGAGGGGTCGGTTCAGCTTGGCGAATATCTCGGCCTGCAGCCGCGTTATGCCGAATCCTCCGACATGGGCGGAGCTTCCTTCGAGTTCTTCGTGCACCACGCGATGGCTGCCGTCGCTACCGGCCGCTGCGAGGTCGCGCTGATCGGTTACGCCTCGCGACAGCGCAGCCGCAAGAACCGCAAGAAGGCCGCCGCCGCGCTGGATGGATCGCTCGCCGCGCAGTTCGAGACGCCGTTCGGCATTCATTTCCCGATAGGCCACTATGCGCTGAGCGCGGCGCGATACATGCACCAGTACGGCGCGACCTTGGAACACTTGGCCGAAATCGCCGTCGCCGCGCGGCAATGGGCCGCCCTCAATCCCAAGGCATGGATCCGTGATCCGCTGTCGATCGACGACGTGATGGCCTCGCCGATGCTCTGCGATCCGCTGCGCAAGCTCGATTGCTGCCTGGTCACCGATGGCGGCGGCGCGATCGTCGTGGCGCGCAAGGACCGGGCGCGCGATGCCGCCAAGAAGCCGGTGCGCGTGCTTGGGGCAGGGGAAAGCCATGTGCAGTGGCACGTCGCACAGTGTCCCGACCTGACGGTGACGCCGGGTGCCGCATCGGGGCGCGCTGCTTTCGGCATGGCCGGCGTGACACCCGCCGATGTCGATGTGTTCGAACCCTACGACAATTTTACCCACGCCGTGTTGCTCTATCTGGAGGACCTCGGCTTCTGCAAGAAGGGCGAGGCCGGAGCCTTCGTATCCGAAGGAAAGCTAAGACCAGGCGGCAGCCTGCCCAGCATGACCTCGGGCGGTGGCCTGTCCTACTGCCATCCCGGCGCGCTCGGCATTCTCCTTCTTATAGAGGCCGTGCGCCAGTTGCGAGGCGAGGCCGGCGACCGTCAGGTTCCGGGCGCGGAAATCGCGGTTGCCCACGGCACAGGCGGCCTTGCCTTTTCGACCGCTTCCACCGTGGTGCTCGCCCGTGACTGACAAGATTTCCTATTCCGATCTCGGCGCCGCCGATCCGACCACCGAGCCGTTCTGGCAGGCCTGCGCCAAGGGACGGCTGACGGTGCAGCATTGCAAAACCTGTGGCACGCATCAGTTCTACCCGCGGCCGTTCTGTCTTACCTGCGAAGCCACTTCGCTCGAATGGGTTGATGTGACGGGGGCGGGCACGATCTATTCGCTCGCGACCATGCGCATGCCGGTCACGCCGGAACTGCCGCCGCCCTATCTGCTTGCCGTCGTCGAGCTTGACGAAGGTCCGCGCCTGCTGACCAACATCGTCGCCCAGACGGCCTCGATCGGAGACCGGGTCGGCGTCAAATGGCGGCAGCGCGAAGGTGGCCTGCCGCCATTGCCTGTTTTCGCACCCGCCGGCGCGTGACGGCATGACATCAGTCGCGACCAGGGAAGACTGCATCGCGGCGATCCGCGACCTCATCGCCTTCCCGACCGTTTCGTGCGATCCCAACCGCGCGCTTCTGTTCCATGTCGAGGCCTGGCTGGCGCGGCATGGCGTCGGCTGCGACATAATCTGGAACGCCGACCGGACCAAGGGCAACCTATGGGCGACGATCGGTCCTGCCGACGTGCCGGGCGTCATCCTGTCAGGCCATAGCGATGTCGTGCCGGTCGACGGGCAGGACTGGTCCAGCGATCCCTTCCAATTGCGCGAGGCGGACGGCCGCATCTACGGCCGCGGCGCCTGCGACATGAAGGGTTTTGTCGGCATCGTGCTTGCCGCCGTCCCGCACCTCGTTCGCTGCGACCTGAAGGCGCCGATCCACATCGCCATCTCCTATGACGAGGAGGTCGGCTGCACCGGCGTGATCAGCCTGATCGAGCGTATCGCGGCGATGCCGGTCCGTCCCGCGCTCTGCATCGTCGGCGAGCCGACCAGTATGCAGGTCGTCGTCGGGCACAAGGGCGGCGGCATGTTCCGCGCAATCGTCTCCGGCAAGAGCGCGCATTCCAGCCTTGCCCCGACCGCGGTCAATGCCATCGAATACGCCGCCGAACTGATCGCTTTTATTAAGAGCCTGTCGAGGGAACACACGCATTCCGGTCCGCACGACCATCTCTACGACGTCGCCCATTCGACGCTGTCGGTGACCACGATCTCCGGCGGCACGGCGCTCAACATCATCCCCAACCATTGCGAGGTCGGCTTCGACATCCGCTCGCTCCCCGAAGTCGACGCGCTGGCCCTGATCGATCGCATTCGCCGCCATGCCGTGACGGAAATCCTGCCGCGCATGCGGGCCGTCTGGCCCGATGCGTCGATCTCCGTCGAGCAGGTCGCCGAATTCGTCCGGCTGTCGACCGACGTCGAGCATCCCGCCGTGACCTTCGTCAAACAGCTTGCCGGCCGCAACGACCACGCCAAGGTCGCCTACGGCACCGAAGCCGGGCTGTTCAGCAACCGTGCCGGTGTCGTCTCCGTTGTGTGCGGCCCCGGATCGATCGAACAGGCGCACAAGCCCGACGAATATCTCGCTCTTTCCGAGATCGACCGCTGCCGGACATTCATCGGCCGCCTGACGCAGCAGCTTGAGGATGCCGGGCTGCCATGGGCATGAGCCGAACCTTCGACGCGGTCGTGATCGGCGCCGGTATCGCCGGCACGGCCAGCGCCTGGTATCTGCGCCGGGAAGGGTTTTCGGTCGCGCTTCTCGACACGCACTACCCGGGCTGGGGGGCATCGGGACGCAATCCGGGCTTCCTCTGGTTGCAGACGAAGGCCGCGGGCCTTTCGATGGATTTTTCGCTCGCTTGCCGGCGTTTCGCCGAAACGCTGGCCGGCGAACTTCCCGATTTCGGTTTTCGGGCCAGCGGCGGCCTGATCATCTACCGCGACGAACAATATGAACCGGCAGCGCGAGCCTTCGTCGCCGATCGGGTCGCGGCGGGCCTGCCGGTCGAGTTGCTCGATCGCGCCGCACTGCGCGATATCTGCCCTGACATCGGCCCGGAAGTCTCTGGCGCTGTCTGGAATCCGCTGGACGCGCATCAGGATACAAGGCTGCTGCTGCGCCATCTCGCGGGCGGTTTCAGCCAAGCCGGCGGAACGGTCCTCGCGCCGGCGCGCGCCGAAACAATTCTGATCGAGGGGGATGCCTGCCGAGGCATCCGGCTGGCGGACGGAACCCAAATCGAAAGCCGGATCGTGGTAATCGCCGGCGGGCCCTGGTCGAATGGGCTTCTCGAACTGCTCGGGCTGGAAATTCCCTACAACCCCACTCGTTTCGAGGCTGCGGAAACCGCGCCCGCTCCCTTCCGGATAGAGCCGGTCGTTTCCGGCCAATCATTGTTCCGCTACTTCACCCCGCCCGGCATCGATGCATCGCTGCTGCCGCGCGAAACGTCCGAAAAAATCCGGCCCGAACTCGGCTTCACCGAGCAGATCGCCAGCTATCCCGATGGATCGCTGCAATTCGGCTGCGCCTACGAGGTCGGCAGCGGCCTCGACCAGGCGACTGTGGCCGGGCAGGCGATGGCCTGCTCGATCACCTCCCGCAACTTTCCGGCCATCGCCGGACTCCCGGTGGTTCGCCAATGGGCAGGCGTCGTGGCACAGACACCCGACGGTCTGCCGGTCATCGATGCCGCGGCCAGCCCGGCGGGACTGATAATCAATGCCGGCCATTTCTTCGGCAATCTCTCTGGCGCCTTTTCCGGCCGCATTGTTGCCGAGATGGCGGCGGGGCGCGGGCCAGCCTATCCTGTCTCAGGTTTTTCCCTTAGGCGCTTCAAACCTGTTGCCGCCTGATGCCCGAAACGACCGTTCGACCGTCTGGAGGAGACGACCATGCCGACAAGACTCTACAATCACACGTCAAGGCGCCTTACGCCGACCGATCTCGCCGCATGGCGCGGCATACCGGTAACCATCCTGTCGGACGTGACCAGCGGGCGTGTCGTCGTCGATCCGCGCATCCGGCCGCTGCGGCCGTTCCAGCTTGGTAAAAGGCTTGCCGGGCAGGCGGTGACGGCGTGGTGCGAACGCTCTGATTTCGGGCCGATGCTGCATGCGATCGATATCGCCGGTGAAGGCGACGTGGTGACCGTCGATGCCGGCGGCTGCCTCCAGACCGCCTATGTCGGGGAGATCCTTTGCGGCCTGGCGCGGCGCAAGAAGATCGCCGGGCTGGTCATCAACGGCGCGGTCCGCGACATCGACACCATTGCGAGCTGGGACGATTTTCCGGTCTACGCGCTCGGCAACACGGCGCGCGGACCGCTTTCCAAGGAGCGGGGAACGGTGAACGGCGCAATCGTCTTCGGCGGCGTCGCGGCAAAGCCGGGAGACATCGTTCTTGGCGACAATGACGGCTTGGCGGTGATTCCCCTTGATGAGGCAAACGCCTTGCTCGCTGTCGCTGAGGAGCGGGTCCGCATGGAAGAGTTATGGATTGCCGAACTCGTGACCGGCCGGACCCTGGTCGATGTGTTCAGCGTTCCCGAGGCGATCTGAAGGCAGCCGTTCGATTCCCGCATTCGCCATGCACGCTGCGAATCTGTGCCGATACGAATCGATCGATGCAGCCGCTCGCGCCTCCTCATAGACGTGTTCGAAACGCTCTCCTCGTTCCAAGTGTTAACCAAAGATTTCGACCGGGTGGCAAATCGTGTCGTTTGTGCCACAGGGGAGGAGATAGCATCGGCTCGGCGCGGGGGAAATGCATGATCGCGGTTGAATGCGCGAATGCGATGGGTAAAGTCACCATCAAGGGGCAAACGATAGGTTTCTTAAATTGCCGTTGAGGGGGCGGGTGCCTCCAGCAAGACAAGCGCCGATCGCAACTGAACACTGGAGATTATCAAATGAACATCAAGAGCCTGCTTCTCGGCTCCGCTGCGGCGCTGGTCGCAGTCACCGGCGCTCGCGCGGCCGATGCGGTCGTGGTTGCTGAGCCGGAACCCGTCGAATACGTTCGGGTTTGCGACGTCTATGGTTCGGGCTTCTTCTACCTGCCCGGCACCGAAACCTGCCTGAAGATCGGCGGTTATGTCCGCGTCGACATCCGCGGTGGCGATTTTTATGGCGCCTCGTATCTTGATGATCCGCATGTTGGCGTCCGCAGCGCCGCGGGTGAAGAGACCTACAACAACCGCGTCCGCTTCCAGCTGCGCGCCGATGCCCGCAGCGAGACCGAATACGGCACGCTGCGTTCGTATGCCGCCATCAACTTCAACTACCAGGTGTCGGGCAGCGGCACGACTGGCTACGACATGGAAGACGGCGTCAGCATCGAGCACGCCTATATCGAGC
>NZ_JBIRCY010000058.1:0-48720 GCF_044326205.1 Mesorhizobium sp. IMUNJ 23232 | reverse complement strand
TGAAGTCTGAGAGCACCTTCAGCTACTTCGAGGCGCTGGAACTCTATCTGAAGGCACACGGCTGCCCGGTCGCATTCTATTCCGATAAGCACACGGTTTTCCGGATCGCTAAGAAGGATGCCAAGGCTGGCCGCGGCATAACCCAGTTCGGCCGCGCATTGTCAGAACTCAACATTGAGATCCTGTGCGCCAATTCGAGCCAGGCCAAAGGCCGGGTCGAAAGGGTCAATCGGACGCTGCAGGACCGTCTTGTGAAGGAACTGCGTCTCGCCGGCGTATCGGACATCGAGGCGGCCAATGTGTTCCTGCCGGCGTTCATGGCCGACTTCAACGAGAGGTTCGCCAAGGTCCCTGCCCGGCCAGACAATCTGCATCGCGCTTTGAATGTGCCGCCGGATCGGCTGCGCGACGTGCTGTGCAAGCGCGAGCTGCGTTGCGTGAGCCAGCAATTGTCGTTCTCTTATGAGCGTAAGCAAATCATGCTGGAGAAGAACGACATCTCGTGCGGTCTGGTCGGCAAATACGTTGACACCTACGAGTTCGCCGACGGCCGCCTGGATGTTCGCTGGAAGGCATGCTCCCTGCCCTACACCGTCTTCGACAAGGAGCAGCGCGTCACGCATACCGCGATTACCGAGAACAAGCGGCTCGGCGAGGTGCTGTCCTGGATCAAGGTCCAGCAGGACGAGACAGGGCCGGCGCCGAAGATCAAGACGAACAGCGAGCAGAGCGCCTACAAGAAACGCGGAACGAAACCGGGTCGCAGGACGGATTTCATGAACGATCCGGCTGTCATTGCCAGGCGAGAGAAGGCCTTGGCGAGGTTGGCGGCGGCGGAGTGAAGCGGCCCTCAAAGCTAAAGCCGAAGGAGTTCGACTGGATCACGCCCGATCGGGCTGCGCAACCCCGACCAGCTGACGCCCGATCGGACGCTCACGTCAGCGCCGGGAAGCGCGTCGCTGTCGCATTTCTAACTTGCTGCGCTCTGCCCGCTGAACGCCTGATGCGACATTTCTATTTTGCAGAACCGGCGACATTTCTACATCGCCGCCACATTCCGTTGAGGTCATACGGAGGTTAGCTTTGACCGCCATCGGCATCAAAATACCAAAACCCGCGCCCCCCCAAACGCACGTGGCGGATGGCGTTCGAATTCTCAAAAGGCGGAGCCTGACCGGCACTGGACGTCGGTCAGGACGTATCGATGCGTCCCGCCCCGCGGAGGACGATTGCGCCTCGCGCCCTCATGAAATGGCCCAGCCATACAATCGCCGCCGCGTGTTGTGCAGGATGCCCGTCCGGCCTGCAGCGAAACAGCCGCCGCCCGCCAGAACCCTGCAAGCCGCCGAGGATGGAGGCCAGCACACGCAAACAGCGGGCGAGCCGCAAAGCCTCGGCGCAACCGTCGCCACCTGCGCTGCGGATCGCAGCCGGAGGCAAGGCAAGCGCGCCGCCAGCCCGCTCATTGGCAAACGCCCGCGCGACTGCCTCGGCCGGCCGCAGGAACGACAGCACAAAAGCGCGAACCGGGAGCGGCAGGACGCAAAGGAGTTGGGCCAGAACGGCCAGCCGAAGCAGCATGAAAGCGATGCGGTTCAGCGTCTCCTGCTCGCCTTTGCGTTCTCTGCGGTCCATTCCAGCCTCCGTTCGGTGCGCATGATAGCAAAGCAGCGGAAAAGATCGAGGAAATAATTCCTATATCGTTTGGCATCGTATTGCATCGGCGTGGAATACCGGCAAAGCCCGATATCGAATGCTGACTGTATGTGAGCGGTGGCGCGCTCCACGGGTGGGGTGTCGCGCCGGCAACCCAACCCCCTCCGCCTTGACGTCCCCATCGGTTTCCCGTTCTCACAACTGGCAATCGCGCCTGATCCGTCGGCGCCGCTATTCCAGAATGGCAATGGCTTCCACCTCGAAGAGCATGGGATCAATTGCAAGCTTGGGAACGGGAACTAGGGTCTGCGCCGGCAGTGTCTCGCCGAACATTTCCTTGACGTTCCTGGTCAGCACCTCAAGCTTGGACATATCGTGGTCGACCACGAAGACCGTGAGCTTGGCGACCTGATCCGGTCTGGCACCGAGCGCATCCAGCGCAGTGCGCAAATTTGCGTAGGCCTGCTTTACCTGGACGGCGAAGTCGGGTGACAAGCCTCCTGTGCTGTCCTGGCCGCCCTGTCCGGAGATGTAGGCCACCCGGGCTCCGCGGGGCGTGATGACCGCCGTGCTGTAGCCATTCGGCGTCGGGTCGTAGAGGTTTTGCGGGTTGACGATGGTCAGCTTGCGATCACTCTCATTCGCGGTCGTCGCAGTGGGAACGCCGATGGTCATGGTGATTAGTCCTCCGATAAGCAGATGCTTGATTGCGTGTGACATGATTTTCTCTCGGCTCTGCCGACTGCGAGCACCCTCGCGGCCGGCATGATTGAACTTTAACCCATCGCCGATATGATCGATTCGTACAGCGTACCATACGATCGCATCGTACGTCGTACGAGTCAATCGCTTGGGATCGACATTGATCGTATTGCCGGCCCAAATCGACGTTCTGACCAGCGAGGAAGACAGATGGCAGCCAAGCGTGGCAGCGCCCGGGGCAAAGGGGCTCAACGGAAAGCCGAGTCGTCCCGGCCCGCGCAGGAACTGGGCGGTGAACCGCCGCTCTCTCGCGAACGCATCGTGGCGACCGCGGTGGAACTGCTGGACGCTCAAGGGCTAGACGGATTAACGATGCGTCGGCTGGCCGATCGCCTCGGCTCGGGCGTGATGAGCCTCTACTGGCATGTCGACAACAAGGAGGATGTCTTCGATCTGGCGCTCGACTCGGTGCTCGAATATCGCGGACCGCCGCGAATGGTTGAGCCTCAGGACTGGCGCGGAGAAGTCGTTCATATGCTCGAAGACTGGCGCGCCGCCATGCTGTGCCACCCCTGGTCGGCATCGCTGTTGCCGCGCCGGGCGCTCGGCCCGAATATTCTCGGTCGACTGGAACTGCTGGGCAAGACTTTGTCCAGAGCCGGTGTAGCGGACGCGGATCTGAACCCTGCGATATGGTCGCTCTGGAACTATGTCATGGGCGCCACTATCACCCGGGCGAGTTTCGACCTGTCGCACGACGACAGGGCTGTAGCGCAGCAGCGCCTTGAGCATCTCGAGGAACGCTACCCGGCAATCGAACGCTCCCGCCTGCTGCTGGATGACGATTGGGATGGCGCCTTCCAAAAAGGCCTAAGCTTCCTGCTCGATGGCCTCGCGCCGAGACAGTAACCATTCGTGCAAGCCTTTTGCTTTGGCCCTGGATCGCCGTGCCGATCGACGCACGATCTATTCGTGCTATTCGTGAAGAATCGGCTGTCGAAACAGTCACACCAAGAAGCCCCCCAACCTGAAGAACCTGCAAAGTCCCCTCGCCGCAGGCTTGCCATCCATGCAACGCGGCATGCCATAGACGCGGAACGCCGCAGGTGCCCCGATCAGACCTGCCTTCTCTCCACTATCAGAAACACCGCCAGGACACAGGACAGCAGGCCAAGCGACAATGGCAGCCCTGGATATCCGATCAGTTGCATCGCCAGTCCTGTCGCGGGCGAGCCCACGATGCCGCCGCTGCCCCATATGAAGGCGAAGGCCGCGGCGCCGGCGATCACGGCCTGGCCGGTGAAACGCTCGCCGAGTTGGATCAGCGCCATGGTGTAGATTCCGAACGACACCCCTCCCCAGATGAAAACGATCGGCCAGACGAGCCACGCGTTGAAGATCAGAGGCAGCAGCAGGCAGCCGGCCAGCGAAGCCAGAACGCAGAACAACATGGTTCGCGTCGAGCCAAACCGTTCGGCCACGCGTCCGAGCACGATCTGCAGCACGGCATTGCCCGCGGTGAAACAGGCGATGAGCGAAGCGATACGCGCCTCGGCGCTGCCGAGCGCGGCGCCATAGACCGCAAACAGGGACATCACGACCTGCTCGAAGGCGGCGGCGGCGAACACCGCAAACAACAGGAGCGGCGCAAGCGCGAAGAAGCTGCCGACCGATGTTGCTTCGCCTTCATCCGGCATGTCCGGCAGGCGCGGCACCACGGCAAGCACGATGAGGCCGCAGAGGATGAAAGCCACGATGCCGATCATGAAGGGCGGCCATCCCTCACTGCCGACCAGGCCGAGCGACAGCGGGCCGATGGCGAATCCAGCCGAAACGACTGATGAATAGAGGCCCATGATGCGGCCCCGGCGTGGGGCGGGCGTGATCGAGATCAGCCAGGTCTCGCTGATCACGTAAAGCGGATTGGCGAAGAAGCCGAGCAGGAAGCGCAGCGGCATCCAGGTCCAGACATCCTGCGTCCAGGCGATAGCGATCAGAGTGGCCGCTGCCAGGATAGAACCCAGGATCGCAAGCCGCGCCGCACCCACGCGCCGCGCCAGCGCCGGAATCAAGGGCGCGGATACGATGAAACCCAGCGGCGTCATCGCCGCCGACAAGCCGATGAGGCCGGGAGTCGTCCCCTGCCGCTCCAGGATGAAACTGAGCAACGGATAGGTCAGCCCCTGCGCCAGAGCGAAGACGGTGACGGTCGCAATAATGCCCGCCATCGCGGCCCACGGGATTCGATCCTCCTGCGGTGATGTCATGCTTTCGGCGGTCATAGCGGCCCTGCGCTATGCTCGCCAGAAGGGTTTGGCGACCTCGGCTTCCGCTTGCCGCCTCGTCAGGCCGATGTCGTCGATCAGGTGAGGATCGTCCCTCGACATCAGCGCAAGGTCTCGGCGAAAGCGTTTCCGCTTGTCCCAGATCGCTATGACGTTTCTCAGCGTCACCAAGCCGTAGCGCCGGCGCCACGCGGGCCCCATCGGCGTTTCCGGCCATGCCGCCCGATGCGGCGCAAGGGTATCGTTCATGGTTGCCTCCATGCAGTTGGAGGGCAAGAGGCCCTCGACCTGAAAGAGGCTGAATTCTGCTGGAAACGAACAGCGCCGTACTCAAGGCCCGCCAAATAGTTCCAAAAACTTCCAAAGGGACGGGTTGCCGACGAGCTACATGGCCCGGCGGCACCCGTCAGCCGGCCGATGTGGGGGTGAAAACCGCCAATTGTGCCTCGAAAGCCCTGATGTAGGCGGGTCGTGCTTGGCCGCGCGAGACGTAGGCGCAGAGGTTCGGATATTCCTCAAGTATACCCGATCCCTCCAGCCTGCGCAGCACCATCACCATCATGAGGTCACTGGCGCTGAACGCGCCGTCGAGCCAGTCGGCATCGCCAAGCCGCTTGGAAAGGTCATCCAGCCGGCCACGGACGCGATCCTCCATGATAGGCAGGCGCTCTTCGTACCAGGGCTTGTCGCGCTCCGCATACGGGGCCTGTTCGAGCTCAACGATCGGCGGCTCGACTGTATTGAGGGCCGCAAACATCCATGTGATCGCGCGCGCCCTGGCATTGGCATCGTCTGGCAGCAGGCCCGCATGGCTGTCGGCGATATGGAACACGATCGCCCCTGTCTCGAACAAAGCAAGATCGCCTTCTTCATAGGTCGGAATCTGCCCGAAGGGATGAAGCGCGCGGTGTGCCGGTTCCTTCATCTCGGTGAACGAAACAAGACGAACGTCGTAGGGCTGGCCCACCTCTTCGAGCGCCCAGCGCACGCGCATGTCGCGCGCGAGTCCCTGGCCGCGATCAGGAGACTGTTCAAAAGCGGTAATGGTGGGGATCATTGGGAGACTCCCGGTGATGCAGGACGCTGTCGAGATTTGGTTGCATGATTGCGCCGATCATTCTCATATGAGGTGTCCGGTGCTTGTGCTTTCATCCGGAGGACGAACGACCGGCGTAGCTCCCGACAGCGTACCTCGCCTTTTGGTTGGGATTGGGTTGCAAGTTTCCGGCGGCAAAATGGGCCGCGCTTTGCCTTTGGTTCGTTCGTACTTGATCGGGGTGCGGAAACGCCGCTGCGCAACACTATTCGGAGAGACGATTTGCGTAACAAGCCAACCAACAAGTTGCTGTACGACGCCATCAAGGACCGAGGCACGGCCTATCTGATGGTCTTTCGCGAACTGAAAGTCCGCTATGGCGAAGACGAAGCCAGGGACGTGATGCGAAGTGCAAGTCGCGCCCACGGTCTTCATATCGGCAAATCGCTTACGGGCTGTGCGCCGAGGGACTTCGAATGTATGGCAAAAGGCTTCGCGAAATCCCCGGATGACGGGTCGGTGTTTTCCCCGGACATACGGCGGCTCGACAGCACGTGCCTGGAAGTGAAGATGATGGCATGCCCGATCAAGGATGCTTGGGTTGAGGCCGGATGCAGCGAGGAGGAAATCGTCACCTTGCTTTACTGCGCTTCCGCGCTCGACGAGGCGACGCTGGAAGCGGCGGGCTTCGACTTCGAGATTGAACTCTGGTCCCCCGGACAGGAGGGCTGCTGCCTGACCCGGATTACGGAGAAGACCGCACCGTGACCACCTCCGCCTTGTCCACGCCTACCCGCACAGTTTCCTAAGGATACGTCGCATGCAGGGATCGCGCTTGGCCTTTGGTCCGTTCGTGCTTGATCCGGGTGCGGGAACGCTGCTGCGCAACGATGTCCCCGTCCCCGTCGGTTATCGCGCGTTAAAACTGCTTGCCGCGCTCGCCGGGCGGCCTGGCGATATCCTGGGCAAGGCGGAGTTGATGGACGCGGCCTGGCCGGGCATGGCCGTCGAGGAAGGCAACCTCACTGTCCAGATCGCACAACTGCGCAAGCTGCTTGGCCCCGTCGACGACGACGGCGAATGGATCGCCACGGTTCCGCGCGTCGGCTACCGCTTCGCGGGCAGCGTCGAACAACTCGGCAGCGCTGGCCGAAGCCCAATGCCACCGCCCGGCAAGCCGTCGATAGCCGTGCTGCCCTTTGTCAACGTCAGCAACGATCCCGAGCAGGAAGCATTCGCGGACGGGCTGACCGAGGATCTGATCACGGATCTCGCCAGGATCTCCGGCCTGTTCGTCATCGCCCGCAACTCGGCCTTCGCCTACAAGGGAAAGGCGATGGAGTTGCGCGGCATCGCGCAGGACCTTGGCGTTCGCTACCTGCTGGAGGGCAGCGCAAGACGCGCTGCGGGGCGCGTGCGCATCAACGCCCAACTGGTCGACACGGTGAGCGGCGACCATCTATGGGCGGAACGTTTCGACCGCAGCCTGGACGATATCTTTGCCGTTCAGGACGAGGTCACCGCCAGGATCGTCGAGGCGCTGCTCGGCCGGCTCCGTGCGCCACTGCCGCGCAACCGGCCCAAAAACCTCGAGGCCTACGATCTTTGCGTGCGGGCGCGCAAGCTGATGGACGATTCCCCGCAGATGGCGCGGGAGGCGCATCTCATGTTGACGCGCGCGGTTTCGCTCGATCCGGGATACGCCGACGCCTATCGCTGGCTTGCGATGAACCACTGGATGGGATGGGTGCATTCCGGCGGACCATCTGAATCCAGCCGTAGCGTTGCATTGGAATTGGCACGCAAGGCCGTTGCGATCGATCCCGACGAT
This sequence comes from Mesorhizobium sp. IMUNJ 23232, assembly GCF_044326205.1. Lineage (NCBI taxonomy): Bacteria > Pseudomonadati > Pseudomonadota > Alphaproteobacteria > Hyphomicrobiales > Phyllobacteriaceae > Mesorhizobium > Mesorhizobium sp. IMUNJ 23232. The sequence goes on along the minus strand of NZ_JBIRCY010000058.1, from coordinate 41,210 downwards.
GCCGGCTGCCGCTGGGTGCTTGCGTACTTGTTTGCCTACAACCGCAATTTCGCCAAGGCGGACGCGGAATTCGGCAAGGCGATCGAACTTGATCCCAACGAGGCCGACGTGTGGGCGGCATTGTCCGACATCACGGTCCTGGCCGGGCGCGTCGAGGAAGGCCTTGAACACATTCGCAAGGCTTTCCGACTGAACCCGTTCCCGGCAAGCTGGTACTATCTGGCGCTTGGACAGGCGCAATACGCGGCTGGCGACTACGAAGCCGCTGTCGAGACACTGCGCAGGGACGAGACCTATCGGACGAGCTCGCGCCGTTTCCTGGCGGCAAGCCTTGCGCAGCTCGGTCGGTTAGACGAAGCACATGCGGAGGCCGAATTGTTCCTCGTCGGAAACCCCGATTTCACCATCCGCCATTGGGCCGCGACGGAACCATTTCGTGACGTTGCGACGCTCGAACATTTCGTTGATGGCTGCCGTAAGGCTGGTCTTCCGGAGTGACGCGCCGGCGCGCGCGCAACAAGCTGAGGTCAGCGCGACGAATGCGGAGGCGCCACGCACTGGATGACCTGGCACGGTCCGTCTGCCGCGGGAACGCTCCGGGTCCTTGGGACCCGCAGCGCCTCGCAATCCTCGCGGCTGCCGACATAGAGGTTGTAGATCGGCACGCCGGGAGACTGCTTCGACTGGAAGCGCAGGATCGCCGGGCTGTCACGATCCAGCGCCGCCTGGATGTTCACGCAGGACATGCGCTGCGTGTCGTAGCGCGACACCGCGTTGGCCGGCGCAGCCGCCACCAGCAATGACACCACCGCAAACATCATCCGTTTCATGGGGATAGCCTCGTGAATGCCCGCCTGGCCACACTTATGCGTCCAAATGCTTCGCGCAAGCGTGTCGGCAAGCGTTGCGTGTCGTCATCGGATCACATACGCGTCAACGGCGATTGGCTGGCCGAGTCGGCTCTCCGGCCTTGGTCTGGCTGTGGATAACCGGCGACGCCGGTCCGCCTCGGGAGGCGCGCGCCGGGCAGGCGCGCTAACGTCACTTGATGCGCCCTTCCCGCGAAATTTCCCGTCTCATTGAAATCATGGCCGCGCTGCGTGCCCCGCTCGGCGGTTGCCCTTGGGACGTCGAGCAGAATTTCAAGACCATCGCGCCTTACACGATCGAGGAAGCCTATGAGGTCGCCGATGCGATCGCGCGCGGTGATCTTGATGACCTCCGCGAAGAGCTTGGCGACCTGCTGTTGCAGGTCGTCTACCACGCGCGCTTGGCCGAGGAGGCTGGCGAATTCTCCTTCGGCGACGTGGTCGAAGGCATCACGAAAAAGATGATCCGCCGCCATCCCCACGTGTTTGGCGACACCGAGGCCCGCAGTGCCGGCATGGCCAAGGGCATGTGGGAGAAGATCAAGGCAGAGGAAAAGGCCGAGAAGCGAGCGGCACGGCTGGCGCGCGGGCTTGACCCGGAGGACAACGGCAAGGGATATCTCGACGGCGTCCCCCTCGCCTTTCCTGCGCTCACCCGCGCGCTGAAACTTCAGGAGAAAGCGGCGCGTGTCGGCTTCGACTGGGGCGATGCCGCGCCCATCCTCGACAAGATCGAGGAGGAGATCGCCGAATTGCGCGAGGCGATTGCGATCAAGGACCAAGCAGCGGCCGAGGACGAGTTCGGTGACGTGCTGTTCGCGCTGGTCAATTTCGCGAGGCATTTGAAGATCGATCCGGAAGCGGCACTCAGCGGCACCAATGACAAGTTCCGCACCCGCTTCCACATCGTCGAGGCAGCACTGCGCGCACACGGCCGCTCGCTGGAGGACGCGTCTCTGGAGGAGATGGAGGAAGAGTGGCAGCGCGCGAAGGCGGTGCGATGAACTCCCGCTGCGCCCGAAGCCTTAGCCGACTTTGCCCCTGACCTTCAGCCGGCTTTCGATGTCGTCGCGTGCCGCCGAAGTCGCCAGCAGCTTGAACGTGACGCTGCCGTCGTCATTGTCCTCGCGCGAGACCACGTCGCCGTTGCGGTAGACCCAGTCCACCAAGCCAAGCTGCGATGGCGCGAGCGTGATGTCGACCTCTGCCAGCACGCCGGAAAGCCGCTGCTCGATCAGCGCCGACAGCGCCTCGATCCCCTCGCCCGTCACCGCCGAGATCGGCACCGGCGGGCTGTCCTCGTGCAGGCGCGCATCCTCCAGCATACGCTGGCGCGTCGCCTCGTCGAGCAGGTCGATCTTGTTCCACACTTCGATGACATGCGTCTGGTCCGTGTCGACGCCGAGATCGGCGAGGATACGCTCGACATCCTCCGCCTGCGCCGCCGTATCCGGATCCGAAATGTCGCGTAGATGCAGCACGAGATCGGCCTCGATCACCTCTTCCAGCGTCGCGCGGAACGCGGCGACCAGATGTGTCGGCAGGTCGGAGATGAAACCCACCGTGTCCGACAGGATCACCGGCGTGCCGTGCGGCAGGCGCACGCGGCGCAGCGTTGGGTCCAGCGTGGCGAACAGCATGTCCTCGGCCAGCACCTCAGCCCCGGTCAGCCGGTTGAACAGCGTCGATTTGCCGGCATTGGTGTAGCCGACGATGGCGACCACCGGGAATGGCACTTTTCTGCGCTTGGCGCGGTGCAGGTCCCGGGTGCGGCGCACCTGCTCCAGCTCGCGCTTCAGCTTGATGATCTTGTCCTGCAGCGCGCGCCGGTCCGCCTCGATCTGGGTTTCGCCGGGGCCGCCGAGGAAACCCGCGCCGCCGCGCTGCCGCTCGAGGTGGGTCCAACTACGGACCAGCCGCCCCTTCTGGTAGGTCAGATGCGCCAGATCGACCTGCAGCGTGCCTTCCTTGGTGCGGGCGCGCCGGCCGAAGATTTCCAGGATCAGCCCGGTGCGGTCGAGCACCTTGGCCTGGGTTTCCTTCTCCAGGTTGCGCTGCTGCACCGGGGTCAGCGGGTGGTCGACGATCAAAAGGCCGGCATGCGTGTCCTTGATGATCGCCGCCAGTTCCTCGACCTTGCCGCTGCCGAACAGCGTCGCGGGACGCGGCTCGTTGACGTTGACGACGGCCGAATGGGTGATTTCGAGGTCAACGGCGCCGGCCAGTCCTACGGCTTCATCGAGGCGCGCCTGCGCGGATCGGGTCAGGCGCGGCCGGCTGCGGTCGTCGTCGTCGCGGGCGGCGGGCAGGACCGGCACGACCACGACGGCGCGCTCGGTCGGCGCCTCGCTGGAGACGCCTGCCCCCTTCCCCTTGCCGGGCGCCCCGGCGCCCGCGGAAATATCATGTGTCAATCAGGAGCCTTGGCTGCCGTCTTCGGCGTCGAACATCTGCACCGGCTGGCTGGGCATGATCGTCGAGATGGCATGCTTGTAGACAAGCTGCGAATGCCCGTCCCGTCGCAGCAGGACGCAGAAATTGTCGAATGAAGTCACGACACCTGTCAATTTAACGCCGTTGATCAGGAAAATCGTAAGCGGGTTTTTGCTCTTGCGAACAGAGTTCAGGAAAAGGTCCTGAAGATTCTGCGATCTTTCCGCCATCGTTTTGTTCTTTCGCCGGTCCCCTGGGAGATGCAGGCCAATGCGCCAAAATAATCGGCACGTGTCAAGCGAGCAAATCCATACTCCGCTTGTATCCAGACAAGCGCAATCAGGTTTGATTCAGATACGTCAATGTGCCCGGTATCAGGCTGGGCGTTTTTCCGCAACGTCAAAAAAAGCTTCGCGTAGGGAAAGTGTGACAGAGCCCGGATGTCCGTTGGCGATTGTCTGGCCGTTGATCGCGACGACCGGCATAACCACCGTCGTTGCGGAGGTGATGAAGGCTTCGCGCGCCGCCTTGGCCTCCTCGACGCTGAAGTAGCGTTCCTCGACCACGAGGCCTAGCGACTTGGCGACGGCGAACAGGGTGGTTCGGGTAATGCCGCGCAGAATGCCCTGGTCGGCCGGACGTGTGACGAGCTTGCCGTCCGGGGTGACGATCCAGGCGTTGGACGATCCACCTTCCTTGACGTTGCCGGCGGTGTCTACGAACCAGGCCTCCTGCGCACCGGCCTCCTTGGCTCGCTGCTTGGCGAGGACGTTCGGCAGAAGACCGACGGTCTTGATGTCGACGCGCTCCCAGCGGTTTTCCGGCACGGTAATGACCTTGATGCCGGTCTCGGCCCGTTTTGCGTTGATGGCCGGATCCGCCTTCTTGGCGATGACGACCAGCGAGGGTCTTGCATTTGCCGGGAAGACGAAATCGCGGTTGGCCACGCCGCGCGTCACCTGAAGGTAGACCAGCCCGTTGGTGACCCGATTGCGGCGGACGACCTCGCCGACAATCACCTCCATCGCGGCACGGCGTACCGGCCAGCCGATCGACAGTTCGCGCAGTGAGCGCTCCAAACGATTGAGGTGCCCCGTCGTGTCGATGATGTGGCCGCGCGCCACCTCGCAGACCTCGTAGACTCCGTCGGCGAACTGGTAGCCGCGATCCTCGACATGCACGCTGGCTTCCCGGTGGGCGACGTAGCGCCCGTTCACATAGGCTATACGCGGCATGCAATGTCCTCTCGGCCCTTCGATCGAATGTTCCCTTATCCGATTCAGCCGCGCCGGCAAAAGGGCGGAGATTGTGCCGAAGACAATTGGTTACGGGTTAGTTGCCCGAAGAACTCGGCAGCAATCCGACAGTTGGGAACTGCCGGCAGGGGCGTTCTTGCCCAGCCCCGGGAGTGCGGAATCCAGATCCTGACCGGACTCAGAAGAACTCCAAACTCACCCGGAACATCTGCTCGACCTGCTTGACCGCCTTCTCCAGCGCGAAGATCACTACCCGGTCTTTTGCCTTGATGCGCAGCGAGCCGCTCGGCTTCAGCACCACGCCGTCGCGGTAGACGGCGCCGATGCGCATGCCGTCCGGAAAGTCGAGATCACGCAAATAGACCCCGACCAGCGGCGAGGTTTCCAGCGCCTCGGCCTCGATCACCTCCGCCGCGCCGTGCTGCAGGCTGTGGACGGCGCGGATGCGGCCGCGCCGCACATGCTGGAGCACACGCGACACCGTGACTGAGCCCGGGTTGAGCGTCGCATCGATGCCGACCGTCTTGGTGATGTCGAGAAAACTCGGATTGTTGATCAGCGCCAGGTTCGACTTGCAGCCCAGCCGCTTCGCCATGACGCTGGACAGGATGTTGACCTGGTCGTTGTTGGTCAACGCGATCATCAGCTCAGCTTCCTGAATGTCCGCCTCGTGCAGCATGCGCTGGTCCAGCGCACTGCCGTGCAGCACCACGGTGCGGCGCAGCGAATCGGCGGCAGCCACCGCCCGGTCGCGGTTGGCTTCGATGATCTTGATTCGTGTGCGGCCCTGCTTCTGCTCGATCTGGCTGGCAACGTAGAGGCCGATATTGCCACCGCCAGCAATGACGATGCGTGTTGCCTCCTGCTCCTCATGGCCGAACAGGCCAAGCGTGCGGCGTATCTGGTCGCGATTGGCCACCACATAGGCAATGTCGCCGACGAGCAACTGGTCGGCCGAGCGTGGTATGAACAGTTTTCCCGCCCGGTTGACGCCGGCCACCGTCGCCGGCAGGTCCGGGAACAGTTGCGAAAGCTGCGACAGCGGCGTGTTGATGACCGGGCAGTCCTCCAGGCATTCGATGGCGACGGTGGCGATCTTGTTGTCGGCGAAGCGCACTACGTCGGTCGCGCCCGGCAACGCGATACGCCGCATCACCATTTCGCCGACTTCAAGCTCCGGCGAGATGATGACGTCGATCGGCAGATGCTCGCGCGAGAACAAGTCCTGGTAGTGTGGCTGCAGATAGGCCTGGGCACGGATGCGCGCGATCTTCATCGGCACGTTGAACAGCGCGTGTGCGACCTCGCAGGCGACGATGTTGACCTCGTCGTAGAGCGTCACCGCAATGATCATGTCCGCCTGCTGCGCGCCGGCCTTTTCCAGCACGTCCGGATGCGCGCCATGGCCGACGAAACCGCGCACGTCGAGCGCGTCGCGAACCGTCTGGATCAGGTCGGGCGAGGTGTCGATGATCGAGACGTCGTTCTTCTCGGCCGCCAGCCGCTCGGCGATGCCATAGCCGACCTGCCCTGCTCCGCAGATGATGACGCGCATTCAGATACCGGCGAAACCGAGGCAGGCGTGCAACTCAGACCCCCAGCGACTTCAGCTTGCGGTGCAGCGCCGAGCGCTCCATGCCGATGAACTCGGCCGTGCGCGAGATGTTGCCGCCGAAGCGATTGATCTGGGCGATCAGATATTCCTTCTCGAACATCTCGCGCGCCTCGCGCAGCGGCAGCGCCATGATGTGATGGTCGTTCTGGCTGGGCGCGCGCGGCATCACGTCGCCGATCTCCGCCGGCAGCAGGTCGGAGGTGATCGGCGCATCCACGTCGTCGCCCCTCACCAGGATCATCAACCGCTCGATGTTGTTGCGCAACTGGCGCACGTTGCCCGGCCAGTTATGCGCCTGCAGCACCGCCATCGCGTCATTGGCGATCCGCCGCGGCTTTATGCCGGCAACGCGCGCCACCTGCTTCATGAAATTGTCGACCAGATACGGAATATCTTCGCGCCGTTCCGCCAGGCCCGGAACCAGCACCGGCACCACGGCCAGCCGGTGGTAGAGATCCTCGCGGAACCGGCCTTCGGCGATCAGCCCTTCCAGATTCTGCGCGGTGGACGAGATGATGCGTACATCGACTTTGACGCGTTTCGTGCCCCCTACCCGCTCGAACTGCTGCTCGACCAGCACGCGCAGGATTTTTGCCTGCGTCTCGCGCGGCATGTCCGCGACCTCGTCAAGATACAGGATGCCGCGATGCGCCTCCTCCAGCGCACCGACCTTGCGCTCCGTGCCGTTGGATTCAGTGCCGAACAGCTCGATCTCCATGCGCTCCGGCGTGATCGTTGCCGCGTTCAGCGCGACGAACGGGCCGTTCTTGCGCGCCGACGCCGCATGGATGGCGCGCGCCACCTGCTCCTTGCCCGCGCCGGACGGCCCCATGATCATGATGCGGCTGTTGGTCGGCGCGACACGCTCGATGGTCTGGCGCAGTTGCGTCATCGCCGACGACATGCCGATCAGGTCATAAGTCTCGCCGCTGCGGTTCTTCAGCTCCGAAACTTCGCGCTTGAGTTTGGAGGTCTCGAGCGCGCGCTCAGCGACGAGGATCAACCGGTCGGACTTGAACGGTTTTTCGATAAAGTCGTAGGCGCCGCGGCGGATCGCCGAGACGGCGGTCTCGATGTTGCCGTGACCGGAAATCATCACCACCGGCAGGTTGGGGTGCATCACCTTGATCTCGTCCAGCAAAGCGAGCCCGTCCAGCCGTGACCCCTGTAGCCAGATGTCAAGGAACACCAGGCGCGGCACGCGGTCGGCGATGGCCGCAAGCGCGCTGTCGGCGTGGTGCGCCGTCCGCGTCTCGTGGCCTTCGTCGCTCAGTATTCCTGCGACCAGTTCGCGAATGTCTTCTTCGTCGTCGACGACCAGGATATCAGACGCCATTTGCGACCTTTTCAGTTTCTCTCTGTGTTTGCGAAGGAGTCCCCTCCTCCTTCGCCTCCGTCCGCTCGGCCGATGCCGGCAGGAAGATGCTCACCATCGCACCCTTGCCGCCGTGGAAATCCGCTGGGGCGTCATGCAGTTCCAGACGCCCGCCATGATCCTCGATGATCTTCTTGACGATGGCGAGGCCGAGCCCGGTGCCCTTCTCGCGCGTCGTCATATAGGGCTCAAGAAGCCTTTGACGATTCTCGCGGGGCAATCCCTTGCCATTGTCCATCACGTCGACGCGGATGACGCCGCTGTCCTGCCTGGCGGCGATGCGCACGACGCCCGGTCCGCCTTCCGACCGATCCACCGCGTCGATCGCTTCCGTCGCGTTTTTGATGACGTTGCCGAAGGCCTGCGCCAGGAGCCGGCTGTCATATTTGCCTTTCAGCACCTCGCCGCCATAGGCGCGCTCGAAAGCGATGTCAGAGCGGCTGACCTCGACCAGGAAAGACGCCTCGCGCAACGGCTCGCGCAGGTCGACCTCCCTGATTTCCGGCTTTGGCATGCGAGCGAAGGAGGAGAACTCATCGACCATGCGGCCGATATCGCCCACCTGCCGAATAATCGTGTCGGTGCACTGGTCGAAGATCTCGCGATCCTCGACGATCACCTTGCCGAAGCGCCTGCGGATGCGCTCGGCCGAGAGCTGGATCGGTGTCAGCGGGTTCTTGATCTCGTGGGCGATGCGGCGCGCCACGTCGGCCCAGGCCGAGGTGCGCTGCGCGGTGACGAGGTCGGTGATGTCGTCGACAGTGACGACGAAGGATTGCTCGGCGGTGTCACGCTCGCCGCTCTCCAGCGTCACCTGCACGTTGAAGGTCCGCTCCGTTCCGGCGCGGGCAAAGGTCACCTGCTCGCGGTAGACCGGCCGGCCGGAGCTGCGGCCGATCTCGAAGACTTTTCCGACATGCGGCAGCACTTTTGACAGGTTCTGGCCGACGCTCGCCTGCGCCGAGATCGCAAGCATCGTTTCCGCCGAGCGGTTGACAATCGTGATCGTTCCCGTCGAATCGACGCCGATGACGCCGGCCGTCACGCCCGCCAGCACGGCTTCCGAGAACCGTCGCCGCTCGTCGACAAGGTCCTTGGCCGTCAGGATTTCGTTGCGCTGCGACTTCAGTTCGAGCAGCATCTTGTTGAACGTGTCGCCCAGCGATGCCAGGTCGCCATCGGACTGCCGCACCGGAACTGAGACATCGAGATTGCCGGTCGCCACCTCGTCGGCCGCGCCGATCAACTGGCGGATCGGCCGCACCAGACGGTCGGCGACCGCTATGCCTGTCCAGATCGCCGCCAGCACGATGACCAGCGTCACGCCGAGATAGAGCAGCGCGAAGGCGACCTGTGTGGTTCGCCTGTTGGCCTCGAGCCCACGATAGTCGGCGGTGTTGACGGTGACGATCTGCCGGGCCTTGATGACGTCGGGGTCGACCAGCCGGATCGTATAGAGATAGGTGTTGTCGAATTCGCGCAGCTTGACCACGGCGCCGACGATGTTCTTGGTGCGCGGCTCGATCAGCACCGGCTGGCCGTTCTGTGCGTCGTCGACTGCGCCTGCCGGCGGCTCCGGCATGGTGAAATCGGCCTGCGTCTGCGCCTGCATGATGAACGAGCCGTCCGGACGGATCAGCGCGGCGTGTGCCAGCGCCCTGCCGACCGCCTGCTGGCTCAGGAAATCGCGAAACCCGGTACGATCGAGATTGTAGAGCGTTCTGGCGTTGGCAAGGTCATAGGCCATCGACAGGGTTGTGCCCTGCAGGTTGCGGGCGTTCTCGCGCACATAGGCTTCGGCGATCGACAGCGAGGAGTTGACGATCGTCCTTGTGCGGATCTCGAACCAGCGGTCGAGGCCGACATCCAGCGTGATCGAGGCGAAGATAGCTACGATGATCGCCGGGATCGCGGCGACTACCGAGAACATGGCGACGATACGCACATGCAGGCGCGATGCCGCCTTCTCGTTTCTGCGGGCCGCGACGATGCGATGCACCTCGCGTCCGATCAGGCCGATCAGGAAGAGGATCAGGGCGGCGTTGACGCCGATGACTGTGGCGAGCGTGGTCGTGCTGTCCGGTGCGAACGGCGTCGCGCCGACCAGCACCGCGAAGGACAGCGCCGCCGCGACTAACGCGCCGACCACGGCGATGACGCCGGTCAGCGCAAGCAGCCGCCGTCCCTCGAATGCCCTGCCATTCGGGAAAAGCGGTCCTGGTGCGGTCGGAGCGTCGATTGCCATACTGCCTGCGTGGTCCGGATCGTATCGGATGTATGCAACGCATTGTGGCGATTATGCAACAAAACCCTCGCGAGGGGAAATTCCTTCCCCAATATTCAAGGATGGGATGGTGTGACGGAGCCCTTGGCTGTGGAGATTCAGGCCAGCCTTACCTGAAACTCAGGTCTTCGCTGCCCGGTAGACGTTCACCCCCAACTCGCGGATCTTCTTGCGCAGCGTGTTGCGGTTCAGGCCGAGCAGGTCCGCCGCCTTGATCTGGTTGCCGCGCGTCGCCGTCATCGAGGCAAGCACCAGCGGGAACTCGACCTCGGCGAGAATCCGCTGGTAGAGGCCGGACGGCGGCAACTCGCCGCCGAACGCCGCGAAATAGCGCTGCAGATAGTGTTCCACCGCCTGCCCGATCGACAGATCGTCTGGCAACAGCCTGCCGCCCGGCATTGACGGTTGCTCGCCGGTCTTCAGCTCCGATTCGATGATCTCGGCCGAAATCTCGTCCTGCGCATAAAGTGCGGCCAACCGGCGGATGAGGTTTTCCAGCTCGCGCACATTGCCCGGCCACGGGTAGCGTTTCATCAGTTCGATGCCACCGGACGAGATGCGCTTGGTCTGCAATCCCTCCTGCTCGCCCTGCTTGAAGAAGTGGCGAACCAGGTCCGGAATATCTTCCCCACGCTCGCGCAGCGGTGGAAGGCGCAATGGCACGACGTTGATTCGATAGAATAAATCCTCGCGGAAAAGTCCCTGGTTGATCAGCGTGCGCAGGTCCTTGTTGGTCGCCGCGACGATGCGCACATCGGTCTTGATCGGAGTACGCCCGCCAACCGTCGTGTATTCGCCCTGCTGCAGCACGCGCAGCAGCCGCGTTTGCGCTTCCATCGGCATGTCGCCGATCTCGTCGAGGAACAGCGTCCCGCCTTCGGCCTGCTCGAAACGCCCGGTCGAGCGGTTCTGCGCGCCGGTAAAAGCGCCCTTCTCATGGCCGAACAGTTCCGATTCGATCAGGTCGCGCGGGATGGCAGCCATGTTGATCGCCACGAATGGCCCGTTGCGGCGCCGCCCATATTCGTGCAGCGCGCGTGCCACCAGTTCCTTGCCGGTGCCCGACTCGCCAGTGATCATCACCGTCAGGTCCGTCTGCATCATGCGCGCCAGCATGCGGTAGATGTCCTGCATGGCGGGCGAGCGACCGACCAGCGGCATCGAATCGGGTGTTTCGTCGGGCGCCGGCTCGCCCTTGGGCCGCTTCGGCTCCGAAAGCGCGCGGTTGACGATGTTGAGCAACTCGTTGAGGTCGAAGGGCTTCGGCAGGTATTCGTAGGCGCCGGTCTCCGAGGCGCGGATCGCCGTCATGAACGTGTTCTGCGCGCTCATGACGATGACCGGCAGTTCCGGCCGCGCCTTCTTGATTCGCGGCAGCATGTCGAAGGCGTTCTCGTCCGGCATCACCACGTCGGTGATGACGATGTCGCCCTCGCCCGCCGCCACCCAGCGCCACAGCGTCGCTGCGTTGGAGGTGACGCGCACCTCGTGGCCGACGCGCGACAGCGCCTGGTTGAGCACGGTGCGGATGGCGGCGTCGTCGTCCGCCACGAGGATGTTGCCGCGGGGCTTCATGTCACCTCTCATGATGCGTTCCCCTCGCCAACCGGCGTTTCTTTCCAGGCCGGCATCAGGATGCGGAACGTCGTCCCGCGCGTCGTCGAATCGCACTCGATGATGCCGCCATGCTCACCGACAATTTTCGCAACCAGCGCGAGACCCAGCCCGGAACCGTTCGGCTTGGTGGTGATGAACGGGTCGAACAGGATCGGCAGCAGGTCTTCCGGCACGCCAGGCCCGTTGTCATGCACGCAGAATTCCAACGGCAGCGAAACCCTGTCCTGCGAGCCCGCTACGGAAACACGGATACCGGGCCGGAACGCAGTCGATAGCGTGATTTCGGCCGACGGCGAATTGCCGGTCGCCTCCGCCGCGTTCTTGATCAGGTTCAGGAACACTTGCACCAACTGGTCGCGGTTCGCATAGACCGGAGGAAGCGACGGATCATAATCCTCGAAGATCTTGATCTTGCTTCCAAATCCATTCCTGGCAATGGCCTTCACATGGTCGAGCACCACATGGATGTTGACCGGATGCCGGTCGATCGGCCGCTCGTCGGAAAACACTTCCATGCGGTCGACCAGCGAGACGATCCGGTCCGTCTCGTCGGTGATCAGGCGGGTGAGCGACCGGTCTTCGTCCGACACCACGGTTTCCAGCAATTGCGCGGCGCCGCGAATGCCCGACAGCGGATTCTTGATCTCGTGCGCCAGCATCGCCGCCAGCCCGGTCACCGAGCGCGCAGCACCGCGATGCGTCATCTGCCGGTCGATCTTGTCGGCCATCGAGCGTTCCTGGAACATGATGACCACCGAGCCTGGCAGTTCCGGCACCGGGGCGACATAGAGGTCGACCACCCGTTCTATGCCGAGGCGCGGCGACGAGATGTCGACGCGGTATTCGTTGACCGGCGCGGCGCGCTCGCGCACCTGGTCGACCAACGTCAGGATCGGGCTGCCGAACGGTAGGAATTTTGCCAGCGTGGCACGTGCCAGCATCGAAGCGCTAGAGCGAAAGAAATCCTCCGCATCGGCATTGGCATAGACGATCAACCCGCTCGGCCCAATCATGATCACCGGCCGGCGGATCGTGTTGAGCACGATCTGCGCGGCCGCTTCGGCTTCGGGCTGCGGGGAAGCGATATTCATGCCGCGCTCCTCATTGCCGAAATCTCCACGGCTACCGAAAAAGCATGGCGCAGCGCTTCGATGACGACCGGTGGCTCGGTCGACCGCAGGATCGTCGCGCGCAGTTCCGCCGTGAACAGTGGCGCATGCCGGTCAAGGTACCAGCCAAGATGCTTCCTGGCCTGGCGCAGGCCGCTCTCGACGCCGTACAGCACCAGCATGTCCTCGTAGTGAGCGACGACGTAGTCGGCGAGCGCCCCGCCCTGTGGCGGCTGTATGCCGCCCCCTGTGCCCGCACTGGCTGCGACAAAGCCGGCCGTCCACGGCGCGCCATAGTTCGCCCGGCCGACCATCACCGCATCCGCGCCGGACTGCTCCAGCACAGCCGTCGCGTCCGCAGCCGTCCCGATATCGCCATTTGCCACCACCGGGATCGACACGGCCTCCTTGACGCGGCGGATGGCCCGCCAATCTGCACTGCCCTCGTAGAACTGACAGCGGGTGCGTCCGTGAATGGTCACCATGCGCACCCCGGCTTTTTCCGCCCGCCGCGCCAGATCAGGTGCATTCAGTGCCCCCTCGTCCCAGCCGAGCCGCATCTTGACCGTCACCGGTACGTCGACGGCGGTTACCACCGCGTCGATCAGCGTCAACGCATGATCCAGATCGCGCATCAGCGCCGAGCCGGCATAGCCGCCGGTCACCTTCTTGGCCGGGCAACCCATATTGATGTCGATGATGTCGGCGCCCTCGCCCGCCGCGATGCGCGCGCCTTCGGCCATGTGCCCCGCCTCGCGTCCGGCAAGCTGCACCATATGCACGTCGAGCCCCGAATGCCGGATCCTCAACTGCGAGCCGGCCCGGCCTTTCGCCAGCTCGCCGCTGGCCACCATTTCCGACACCACCAGCCCCGCGCCATGCGCATGCGCCCGCGCCCGGAACGCCTGGTCGGTGATGCCCGACATCGGCGCCAGAAAAACCCGGTTGCGGATCGTCACGTTGCCGACCACCAGCGGGCGGGCTAAATCGGAAACGTCAGCCATGCACAAAAACGAAGCAACTTTCCTGCATGCTCAATCTCTAGCCAGAAACCGACCGGACTGCAACCGGCAGGACATTGGAAAATGTCGGACGCAGCGGAAAGCGCTAGCCCTCGGATTTCCTTGCGACTAAGCCTCTCGCATGAATGCTCAAATGACAAAAGCCGAAGAGCGCCGCGTCGCCGTCGTCATTGTCGCGGCGGGACGCGGCGAGCGCGCCGGTGTCGCCGACGGACCGAAGCAATACAGGCTCGTCGGCGGCAAGCCGGTCATAAGCCGCTCGATTGGAGCGTTTCTGCGGCATCCTGCGATCGGTCAGATCGTCGCTGTCATCCACCCGGACGACCATGCGTTGTTCGCCGAGGCCGTCAAGACGCTTGCCAGCAAGGTGACCGTCGTCGACGGCGGCGCCACCCGTCAGGATTCGGTTCGGCTGGGCTTGCAGGCATTGCGTGAGACAGCACCCGCAAAAGTGCTGATTCATGATGCCGCCCGACCCTTCGTGGACATCAGCCTCATCGACCGCACCATCGAAGCGATCGGCGAGCGCCAGGCGGCGCTACCGGCCGTTGCTGTCTCGGATACTTTGAAGCGCGGCGGCAGCGATGGAATTGTGTCGGAAACCGTATCGCGCAGCGGCCTTTTTGCCGCACAGACGCCGCAGGGTTTTCCCTTCTGGCCGATCCATGCGGCGCATCTCAAGGCGCATCATGCCGGCAAGATGGATTTCACAGACGACGCGGCAATCGCCGAATGGACGGGAATACCGGTGAAACTGGTCGAAGGCTCGCCGGACAACATCAAACTCACCTGGGCGCGAGATATCGAGATGGCGCATCAGAGATTATCGGCCGAGCAAGCGTCGACTCTGCGTTTTCCCGACGTGCGCACTGGCAACGGCTACGACGTCCATTGCTTCGAGGAAGGCGACTATGTCTGGCTGTGCGGTGTGAAAATTTCCCACACCAAAAAGCTCTCCGGGCACTCCGACGCCGACGTCGGCCTGCACGCCCTGACCGACGCGCTGCTGGCAACGCGCGGCGCCGGCGATATCGGCACGCATTTCCCGCCTTCCGATCCGCAATGGAAGGGCGCGCGCTCGCGCATCTTCGTCGAGCATGCCGTATCTTTGGTGCGCGCCGCCGGCGGGCGCATCGCCAATGCCGACATCACTTTGATCTGCGAGGCGCCGCGCATCGGCCCTCACCGCGAGGCGATGACAGCGGCGATTTCGGAAATGCTCAGCATTGATCCGGGCCGTGTTTCGGTCAAGGCCACCACCAATGAGCGCCTCGGCTTCATCGGCCGCGAAGAAGGCATTGCGGCCATCGCCACGGCTACCGTCATTTATCCAGGAGAGGTGTCCGCATGACCGAGATCGCGGATGTTGCCAATCGTTTCCTGAAAGCCTGTCTGACCAGGAAGATCCTTTCGGCCACTGCGGAATCCTGCACCGGCGGCCTGATCATCGCGACGCTGACCAACATTCCGGGTTCGTCCTCGATGGTTGACCGCGGTTTCGTGACGTACTCCAACGAGGCCAAGATGGAGATGCTCGGTGTCTCGAAAGCCACGCTCGACGCCTATGGCGCGGTGTCGCGTGAAACCGCACTCGAAATGGCCGCCGGCGCTCTGAAAAATTCCCGTGCCGGCATCACGCTCGCTGTCACCGGCGTCGCCGGCCCGGACGGCGGGTCGGCTGAAAAGCCCGTCGGGTTGGTGTGGTTCGGCCTTGCTTTGTCCGGGCACGAACCGGTCGCCGAGAAACGTATCTTCGATAACAACGGCCGCGACTTCATCCGCCGCCAGACGGTGAAGGTCGCTTTGGAGATGGGGATAGCGGCGCTGGAGGGCTGAAGGCTTTTCCGGCGGACAAGGTCATTCAAGCCGGCCGGACGGCTTCTTTGCTGAGAGAGCTGTAGGTTACATCGGCGCGCTTCTCGAAAGCCTCGGCGAACATGCGGAAGGCGCGGTCGAACATCGAGCCCATGACCATGCCGAGCAGGCGGCTCTTGAATTCATAGTCGATTTCGAAATGGATTTCGCATTCGCCCTGCCCGGCCGGCTCGAAGCGCCAGACATTGCTCAGATATTTGAACGGCCCGTCTATGTATTTGACTTCAATGCGGTTTTCGGCGGGCTTCAGATGCACCTGGCTGGTGAACGTCTCGCGGATCGCCTTGTAGCCCACCGTCATGTCTGCGACCAGGATGGTTTGACCGTCGCGGTCCTTGCGCGAGCGCACCGACAGCGCCTCGCAAAGCGGCAGGAATTCCGGGTACTTCTCGATATCCGCTACCAGCGCGAACATCTGCTCCGGGGGATGCCGGACATGCCTTGTCGTCTCGAATTTCGGCATGAAAACCCTGGCCTTAGACGGCTTTCTTCAATGATTTCTCGCGCGCCGCGCGCAGCCGGGCGAAATCCTCGCCGGCATGGTGCGACGAACGGGTCAGTGGGCTCGACGCCATAACCAGGAAACCCTTGGAAAGCCCAATGGTTTCAAAGGACTTGAACTCATCCGGAGTAACGAATTTTTTCACCGGATGGTGCTTTTTGGACGGCTGGAGATATTGGCCGATGGTCATGAAATCCACATCCGCCGAGCGCAGATCGTCCATCAGTGCCAGAACCTCGTTCCGCTCCTCACCCAGCCCGACCATGATGCCCGACTTGGTGAAAATCGACGGATCGAGTTCCTTCACCCGCTGCAACAGCCGGATCGAATGGAAATACCGTGCGCCTGGCCTGACCGTCAGATAGTTCGACGGCACGGTTTCCAGATTGTGGTTGAAGACGTCGGGCTTCGCGGCCACCACGATCTCGAGCGCGCCTTCCTTGCGCAAAAAGTCGGGCGTCAGGATTTCGATTGTCGTATCAGGGTTTAGCGCCCGGATGTTACGGATCACCGCGGCGAAATGCCGGGCGCCACCATCGTCCAGATCGTCGCGGTCGACCGAGGTGATGACCACATGCTGCAGCCCCATCTTGCGCACGGCACGCGCCACGCTGCCCGGTTCGGTCGGGTCGAGCGGGCCGGGCTTTCCGGTCGCGACATTGCAGAAGGCACAGGCGCGGGTGCAGATCTCGCCCATGATCATGAAGGTCGCGTGCTTCTTGTCCCAGCACTCGCCGATGTTCGGGCACCCGGCCTCCTCGCACACCGTCACCAGATTGTGCGAGCGCACGATCTCACGAGTCTCGGCGTAACCCTTTGAATTCGGGGCCTTTACCCTGATCCAGTCGGGTTTGCGCGCGACTTCCTGATCGGGCCGGTGGGCCTTTTCCGGATGGCGCGGCCTGGGATTGGCTATGGTATCGACAAGTGTCACCATCGGTATTCGTCAGCCTTCGGCTTGCTCGGGCGGGTAAAGAGCCAACGTTTCATCTAGGCCCTTTCAGGTCAAAGAAAAAGGCCGGGCGGCGCATGCCGTCCCAGCCTTCCGGACATAGCTGTTCGACAGATTTAACGGCGCACCAGACGCCCCACAAAGATCAGCAGGCAGGCGCCAATAAAACCGGTGATCAGATAGGCGAACCAGCCGACGCCGAACACACCGATGTTGAGTGCTGTCAGGATCGCGTTGAGCACGATCGCGCCGACAATGCCCAGAATGATGTTCATGAAGATGCCCATGTTGCTCTTCATGAACATTTCCGCCAGCCACCCGGCCAAGCCGCCGATGATGAGTGCCGCTATCCAACCTACGCCATTCACGTCCATGATCGCCGCCCTCCTGTGCGTGCAAAATCAGCGACATAACGGACACGGCGCTATACGGTTCCGGCTGCACGGAGATCAGGCGTTCAGCGCGCGACCATAGGCGTCGAGCACGCTCTCCTTCATCATCTCAGAAAGCGTCGGATGTGGGAAGATTGTGTGCATCAACTCTTCCTCGGTGGTTTCGAGGTTCATGGCGACGACGAAACCCTGAATGAGCTCGGTGACTTCCGCGCCGACCATATGAGCGCCGAGAAGCTGGCCGGTCTTCTTGTCGAACACCGTCTTGACCAGGCCCTGGTCCTCTCCAAGCGCCACCGCCTTGCCGTTGGCGACGAAGGGAAAACGGCCGACGCGCACGTCGTAGCCGGCTTCCTTCGCCTTGGCTTCGGTCAGCCCGACGGAGGCGACCTGCGGGTTGCAATAGGTGCAGCCGGGGATCTTCAGTTTGTCCATCGGATGGACGTTCAGTCCGGCAATCTTCTCGACGCAGACGACGCCCTCGTGCTCGGCTTTATGGGCCAGCATCGGCGGGCCGGCCACATCGCCGATGGCATAGATGCCGGGCACGTTGGTGCGGCAATAGCCGTCGATGACGATGACGCCACGCTCGGTCTTCACGCCGAGCGTTTCAAGACCGATGTTTTCGATATTGGCCTGCACGCCGACGGCTGAGATCAGCCGGTCGGCGGTGATTTTCTGGGTCTTGCCGTCCTTGGTCTCGACATGGGCGGTGACGGAGTCCGCTCCCTTCTCGACCTTGGTCACCTTGGCGTCGAGCAGGATCTTCATGCCCTGCTTCTCGAACTGCTTTTTGGCAAGCGCCGATATTTCGGCGTCCTCGATCGGCATGACCTGCGGCAGCAACTCGACCACCGTCACGTCGACGCCCATGGTGCGGTAGAACGACGCGAACTCGATGCCGATGGCGCCGGAACCCATGACAAGCAGCGATTTGGGCATCGCCGGCGGCACCATCGCCTCGAAATAGGTCCAGATCAGCTTTCCGTCCGGCTCGATGCCCGGAAGGGCGCGCGGCCGCGCGCCGGTGGCGATGATGATGTGTTTTGCTTGATAAGTCCCCTCGCCCAGCGTGTTCTTCGGGACCGGGCCCATCGGCTCCATCGGCTTCTTGGTGGTCTTCGACACGACGATCTCGCCGGGCTTTGTCAGCTTCGCCTCGCCCCAGATGACGTCGACCTTGTTCTTTTTCATCAGGAAGCCGACGCCGTTGTTCATGCGCTGGGCGATGCCGCGCGACCGGTCGACGATCGCCTTCAGGTCGGGCGAGACGCTGCCTTCCAGCTTCAGGCCGTAGCTCTTGGCATGTTCGGCATAGTGAAAAATCTCGGCCGTGCGCAGCAGTGCCTTGGTCGGAATGCAGCCCCAGTTCGAGCAGATGCCGGCCAGATGCTCGCGCTCGACGATCGCCGTCTTGAGGCCGAGCTGCGCGGCGCGGATGGCGGCGACATAGCCGCCGGGACCGGAGCCGATGATGATAACGTCGTAGGATTGAGCCACGGGAAAATCCTTCCTAGATGCCCAAGGTCTTTCTAACGAGCGGCGCCAGCGCCTTGCCGATGGCGCGGGTGTTTTCCGCGTCGAGGTGGACCCCATCAAGCGGCGTGGTTTTGGCGACAGTCCCGGCATCGAAGAAGCCGCAGCCGATCTCATTGGCCAGCGCCTGATAATAGCTCGCCAGATGTTTCGATGCCTCGTTGCCGCCTTCGAAGGCCGAGGTGAACTCGATGTTGTCGGTGCGGCTGACCTGCGGCGGCGAGACGATGATCAGTTTTGGCGGCGGCGCGGCCAACTGGTACGGATGGGTGCGCGCGATCTGCGCCAGCCGCGCCATGCCGTTCTTGGAAACAAAGGCGTTGCCGTGGATCCACGGCTTCATGTCGTTGGCGCCAAGCATGATGATGACGAGGTCGAGCGGCGAATGCGTGCCGAGCACGCCGGGCAGCGTGCGCGCGCCGTTGCGGTCTTCGCCGGCGAGATGGTCGTCGAAGGCCGTGGTGCGGCCGTTGAGACCGTCGGCGATGACATGCACACTCGGGCCGAGTTCGGCCTGAAGCACTGACGGCCAGCGGTCGGCCACCGCATGCCGTGACGGGCCTTCGGCATTGTAGCCCCAGGTCAAGGAGTCACCGTAGCAAAGGATGTTCTTCATGACGTTCTTCAGTTTCCTCCAACCTCAAGGCGCGGCGCGCCGACCCGCCATCGTACGAACAGCCAATCCACCAGGATGATCGCAAAGCCTGGCAGGGACAGGCCGGCAACGATGGGCAGATCGGCCTTCATCTTGTCCAGGTCGCCGCCGACCGCCCAGTATTCGAAGCCGAGCAATGCGACCACAAGCACGGCGAAGATCGCCAGCGACCATTTTGCTACCGCATCCACCGCTCGCCGCGCGTTTTTTGCGAACTGGGCGATGAAGAAGACAAGCGCGAACACCAGCGCCAGAAGGACAACGGCGATGAAGGCCAGTATATATTCCTCGGTGGCGCCCGTCGCCACCGCCAGTTGCTGTGCGACCATGCCGCCCACGAGCAGCGACAGGAAAAGCGACATGAACGAGGTGAAGAAACCCGCACTGTATCGGTCGATCACGCGTTGCGCAGGCCGAGCGCCACCATCAGCAGGAAGGCGCCATTAGACAGAAGCTCGATCGCCAGCAGGATGCCCAGCACAGCAGCCGCCGAATATGGGAAGTCGGACAGGATCATGATGCCGAGGACGATCGAGAGAACGCCGGACAAGGCGGCAAAACCCCAGCCGGATACCGGGCGCAGCGAAAAGGCGTACATCACCTTCACCACACCGAGAACCAGGAACAGGATCGCCACCAGCATCGTCAGTGACAGCGCACCGGCCAGTGGATTGCCGAGCAGCGATACGCCGACCGCCAAAGTCACCACGCCAAGCAGGAGCGACCATAGGAAACCCGGCCAACCCTTCACGCTGAAGGCCTGGACAATTTGCAGGACGCCGAACAGCAGGAAGGTCCAGCCTGCAAGCCATACGGCAGTGATCGTCGCCGCGAGTGGATTGAACAGCGCCAATATACCGCCGATCAGCGAAATCACGCCGAGAATGGCAAGCCAGATCCACGACGTCTTGAGCCTCTGTACCTGTTCAGCCGTAGCCATAGTTCCCTCCTCACATGGGTTTCGACAAT
Source organism: Mesorhizobium sp. IMUNJ 23232 (assembly GCF_044326205.1). Classification (NCBI taxonomy): domain Bacteria; kingdom Pseudomonadati; phylum Pseudomonadota; class Alphaproteobacteria; order Hyphomicrobiales; family Phyllobacteriaceae; genus Mesorhizobium; species Mesorhizobium sp. IMUNJ 23232. The sequence goes on along the minus strand of NZ_JBIRCY010000058.1, from coordinate 20,749 downwards.
CAAACCAGCATTCCGATCGGGTTTTCGATGTAGCGCTTGAACGCGCCGAGCAGTTCGGCGCCAAGAGCGCCATCGACTGCCCGATGGTCGGTAGACAGCGTCACCGACATGACGGTAGCAACCTTGATCTCGCCATTCTTGACGACCGGCCGCTGCTCGCCGGCGCCCACCGCCAGGATGGTCGCATGCGGCGGGTTGATGACGGCGGAAAAATCCTTGATGCCGAACATGCCGAGATTGGACACGGCCGTGGTGCCGCCCTGATATTCCTCCGGCTTCAGTTTTCGGCTCCTGGCGCGCGCCGCCAGGTCCTTCATCTCGTTGGCGATGACCGACAGCGTCTTCTGGTCAGCCTTACGGATGATCGGCGTGATCAGGCCGCCGGGGATGGACACCGCGACGCCGACATCGGCGTGCTTGTGTTTCACCATCGCGGTCTCGGTCCACGAGGCGTTGGCGTCCGGCACGTCCATCAGCGCCAGCGCCATCGCTTTGATCACCATGTCGTTGACGGAAAGCTTGTAGGCCGGAACCTCGCCCTTATCGGTCTTCTTCATGGGTGCTGCGGCGTTCAGTTCGCCGCGCAGCTTCAGCAGGGCATCGAGTTCGCAGTCGAGCGTCAGGTAGAAATGCGGGATCGTGCTCTTCGCCTCGACCAGGCGGCGGGCAATGGTCTTGCGCATATTGTCATGCGGAACGAGGTCGTAGGAGCCTTGCTCGAACAGTTTGAGCACCGCGTCGTCGGACATCGGCTTCACCGCAGGAGCGGCGGCAGGCGCTGCCTTGGCCGCCGGAGCGGCTGTTTCGGCCGCCGCCGGCTTCGAGGCGGGAGCCTTCGCGCCGCCGGCGACTGCGGCTTCGACATCGGCCTTGACAACACGGCCATGCGGTCCGGAGCCAGTTATCGCCGCGACGTCGACGCCGGCATCCTTGGCGATGCGCCGCGCCAGCGGCGAGGCAAAGGTGCGATCACCAGTCGCATGGCCGTTCGCTGCGGGTACAGCAGCCGGGGTTTCCGCCTTGGCGGCAGATTTTGCTTCCTCGGCAATCGCCGGGGCAGCCTTGGCAGGCTCCGCGGCTGCAGGAGCAGCCTCCGCCTTGGGAGCCTCGGCCTTTGCCGGCGCACCAGCGCCCTTGGCGGCCGCGCTCGCGTCCTCGCCATCGCCCGCCAGAACGGCGATCAGCGCGTTGACTTTGACGCCCTCGGTGCCGGCCGGCACGACAAGTTTCGCCACCGTGCCTTCATCGACGGCCTCGACTTCCATCGTCGCCTTGTCGGTCTCGATCTCGGCGATGACGTCGCCGGGCGAAACCTTGTCGCCCTCCTTGACCAGCCACTTGGAGAGATTGCCTTCCTCCATCGTGGGTGAAAGGGCCGGCATGGTGATGTTGATCGGCATGGTTAGCGGTCTCCGGCGTAAAGGGCTTGCGGATCTTCGTTGAAGCCGAGCGGCGGGTCGAGCGGCCACAAATCGGCCAGCGAGAAGGAAATGGCATCGAAGGGCGGGACCCGCACGTTGTCGTCGGAGTTCCAGGCTCCGATTTTCGCCCATCGTCCGTGATCAAGTTCGAACGCTTCGAGGAGTTGCAAGCGCGGGTCGATCAGCCAGAGATGGGGAACACGCGCCTCTGCATAAACACGCATCTTAACAGTGCGGTCGCGCGTTTCGGTCGATCCCGAAAGAATCTCGCACACCCAATCAGGCGAAACCTCCGTGAACGCAGTTTTCGGGACGACCGGAAGTCGCTCACGCCGCCAGCCGGCGATGTCTGGGACCAGCACATGATTCTGGAGATGGAGTTCCGGCTCGATCACGAAAATCCAACCGCCCGGACCGCCCCTGCCCTTCTGGAATGGCCCAGCCAATTCATCGCCGAGGCTTGTTGCGGTCAAACCATGTCTCATGGAGGGGCGGGGATGCGTCCGTAGCACCCCGTCAATAATCTCCGCCACCAGATGCGGCGGGACCGCTTCCAGGTCGGCATATGTGGCGCGCTTTTTGGCGGGTTCGGCCATGTTGGTTGGATGGTTCCGTTGTCGAGACAATTTCCCTTGCAACGATCGTAGCGGCGGATCACGCCTCCGCCAACTCCGCCCTACCGATATGTCACCGCCTTCACCGCCGCGACGACCTCGCCGACATTCGGCAGTGCCAGCTTTTCCAGATTGGCCGCATAAGGCATCGGCACGTCCTTGCCGGCAATGGTGATCACCGGCGCGTCGAGGAAGTCGAAGGCGCGCTGCGATACCTGGTTGGCGATGAAATCGCCAACCGAGGACTGCGGGAAACCCTCCTCGACCACCACCAGCCGGTTGGTCTTTTTCACCGAGGCAATGACTGTATCAAGGTCCATTGGGCGGATGGTCCTGAGGTCGATGATCTCCGCATCGATGCCGAGCTTGGCCAGTTCGACCTCGGCCTTGATCGCAAGGGCCATGCCGATGCCGAAGGAGACGATCGTGACGTCCCTGCCCTGCTTGTGGATGCGCGCCTTGCCGATCGGCAGCACGAAGTCATCCAGCTTCGGCACGTCGAAGGAATGGCCGTAGAGGATTTCGTTCTCGAGGAAGATGACCGGGTTCGGGTCGCGGATCGCCGCCTTCAGCAGACCCTTCGCGTCGGCCGCCGTATAGGGCATGACGACCTTGAGGCCGGGGACATGGCTGTACCAGGCGGCATAGTCCTGGCTGTGCTGGGCGGCGACGCGCGCCGCCGCGCCATTCGGGCCGCGGAAGACGATCGGCGCGCCCATCTGGCCGCCCGACATATAAAGCGTCTTGGCAGCGGAGTTGATGATCTGGTCGATCGCCTGCATGGCGAAGTTGAAGGTCATGAACTCGACGATCGGCTTCAGCCCGGCCATCGCAGCACCCACGCCGACGCCGGCGAAACCGTGCTCGGTGATCGGCGTGTCAACCACGCGGCGCGGGCCGAATTCCTGCAGCAGCCCCTGCGTGATCTTGTAGGCGCCCTGATATTCGGCGACCTCCTCGCCCATGACGAAGACATCCTCGTCGCGGCGCATCTCTTCCGCCATGGCGTCGCGCAGCGCCTCGCGCACGGTGGTGGAGACCATCTCGGTGCCGGCGGGAATATCGGGATCGGCGGCGACCTCGGTCTTCGGCGCGGCAGCAACGGGTGCAGCGGCTTCCGACTTCGCGGGCTCGCTCTTAGCCGGCGCTTCTTCGGCTTTTGCCGGCTCCGCCTTGGGCTCAGGCTTGGCAGCGGCCTCGCCAGCCTTGCTGACATCCTCGCCATCGACAGCCAACACGGCGATCGGCGTGTTGACCTTCACACCTTCGGTGCCGGCGGGGATCAGGATTTTTCCAAGCACGCCCTCGTCGACGGCCTCGACCTCCATGGTCGCCTTGTCGGTCTCGATCTCGGCGATCACGTCGCCGGCGACGATCTTGTCGCCTTCATTCTTCAGCCACTTGGACAGATTGCCCTCTTCCATCGTGGGTGACAGGGCGGGCATCAGGATCTCGATCGGCATGACTCACCCTCCCTCAGTGTACGATGTCGGTCCAAAGCTCGGACGCATCCGGCTCCGGATCGGTCTGGGCAAAATCAGCCGCGTCGGCAACGATGTCGCGCACCTCCTTGTCGACCGCCTTGAGCTCGTCCTCCGTCGCCCATTTCTTGTCGATGACGCGCGCCTTCACCTGCTCGATCGGGTCGTGCTCGGAGCGCATCTTCTGGACCTCCTCCTTGGTCCGGTATTTCGCCGGATCGGACATTGAGTGGCCGCGATAGCGATAGGTCAACATTTCCAGGATGATCGGGCCGTTGCCGGAGCGGCAATGCTCCAGCGCCATCTCGCCGGCCGACTTCACCGCGCGAACGTCCATGCCATCGACCTGGATGCCGGGGATGCGGAAGGAAGCGCCGCGTTGCGAGAAATCCGTTTCAGCCGAGGACCGCGCCACCGAGGTGCCCATGGCATAGCGGTTGTTCTCGATGACGTAGATGACCGGCAGCTTCCACAGCGAAGCCATGTTGAAGCTCTCATAGACCTGACCCTGGTTGGCGGCGCCGTCACCGAAGAAGGTCAGCGAAACGTTCTTGTTGCCGCGATAGCGGTTGGCGAAGGCCAGCCCGGTGCCGAGCGACACCTGCGCGCCGACGATGCCGTGGCCGCCGTAAAAATTCTTCTCCTTGGAGAACATGTGCATGGAGCCGCCCTTGCCGCGCGAAAGGCCGCCCCGGCGCCCGGTCAGCTCGGCCATCACGCCACGTGGCGAAAGCTCCATGGCGAGCATATGGCCGTGATCACGATAGGCGGTGATCATCTGGTCGCCTTCAACCATCGCCAGCTTCAGGCCAGTGACGACCGCCTCCTGGCCGATATAAAGATGGCAGAAGCCGCCGATGAAACCCATGCCGTAGAGTTGGCCGGCCTTCTCCTCGAATCGCCGGATCAGCAGCATGCCGCGATAGGCGGCGAGTTCCTGTTCCTTGCTGAAATCGGACGGCTTGGGCGCCGTTAGAGTTGGCTGGGATTTCCCGTCCGCCTTCGATTTGGCGGACGATTTCCTGGCGGCCTGGGCCATGCAATCGCTCCCTGGAAACTGTCTCTTATCGGACATGCGGGAGCCGTTGCAGCTCCTACGTTGCTCAGAAGGCTAGCATGTGGAACGGCATTCGGCCATGCGAAAAAATGCATGGCTGACATGCAGCTAAGCGATTAAAATCATTGCGGATAAGTATGATTAACTGGAACTCAGTTAATCTTGTCGCCAGGCGAAAGCATGATCGTTACTTCGTCGGCATGCGAAAGATTGAGCGCCTGGCGCGCCTGTTCGTCCAGCATATCCTTGTCGATCGTGCCGTCATGCAGCATCCGCACCTTGTTCTCCAGGGCGACACGCTGCCCACGGACGGCGTCGAGCTCAGTCTGAAGAACCGCGGCACGGGCACGCAACTGGTCCTTGGAATTGATGCCGAACTCGCCATGATAGACATGGTAGCCGAAATAGGACAGCACGGCGACGGAGAGGGCCGGCACGATCAGTCGACCGGTCCTGCGGGGGCGATGCTGGCGTGTCCACATGGCATGATTCCTTAGCTCCTCCATGTCGCCCGAACTTGCTTAACGGGCGGTTACCCCTGCCGATCGACCGGCGCCGGAAAGCGGATGGAGAACGGGTCGGCGTGACAAGAGCGACACGGTTGATGGGCCACGTGCGCTTTTTCGCCGCCAAGGGGTTGGCGAAACCGCAAGCCTCTTTTATAGGCACTTCGCTGCGAATCCCGTTTGGGAGGGTACGAATGACAGAATTTGAAATCGCGATGCGAGGCCGCAAGGCCTAGGTCCTCGGCGCCGGACCGGAAGGCCATTGGTCTTTCCGGAGAAAACGGCGCTCGAATAAAGGACCCGACGCGGCCCGGCCGCCACCTGGCTCCGGCCAGCTTCAAATTCACTTCGACCGCTACAAGGGACGTCTTGTCCCGCGTGGCATTCCGTTTCAGCTTTTTGGGATCGGCCGCTTTTGGCGTCCGGGAAAAATCATGACTCGTTACCGCATCGATCTGCGCGGCGGTGCTTTCCGCAGCGTCTTCCGCTTCACCGGCAGCCATTGGTTCCGGCAACCCGTCCGGCTGGCGACGATCATGGCAGCGGTGCTGGTCTCCACGCTGGCCGACGTGCTGACGCCGCTCTACACCGGCCGGCTGGTCGACGCCGTGGCGAGCGGCGGCGCCACGAATGAAGTCGCGTGGAATGCGGCCATCGCCGCCTTCGCGATGCTGCTGGCGCTGGCGCTCGGCGCCATCGTGTTCCGCTACGTCGCCTTCATGGGCATCATCGACCTGACGCTGAAGATGATGGCCGACATCGCGGCGGACGCTTTCCACCGCGTGCAGCGCTTCTCGACCGACTGGCACGCCAACAGCTTTGCCGGCTCGACGGTGCGCAAGGTGACGCGCGGCATGTGGGCGCTCGATCTCTTGAACGACACGATCCTGGTCGCGCTGTTTCCGTCGCTGGTGATGCTGGTCGGCTCGACCTTGCTGCTCGGCTGGTACTGGCCGCTGATGGGCGCCATCATCGCCGTCGGGTCGATAATCTACATCATCCTGACGGTGGCCTTGTCGCTGGGCTACGTGGCTCCTGCCGCCAGCCTCGCCAATAAATGGGACACAAAACTCGGCGGCGCGCTTGCCGACGCGGTGAGCTGCAACGCGGTCGTCAAGGGTTTTGGCGCCGAGGACCGCGAGGACCATAGGCTTGCGCATATCGTCGGCAAGTGGCGGCACCGCACACGCCGCACCTGGGTGCGCGGAACCCTGAACGGCACAGCGCAAGGCGCGACGCTGCTCGTGCTCAGGGCGGCGGTAATCGGCTTCGCGCTCTATCTGTGGTCGGAGGGACAGGCGAGCGCCGGCGACATCGCCTTCGTGCTCACCTCGTTCTTCGTGCTGCAGGGTTATCTGCGCGACGTCGGCATGCATGTGCGCAATGTGCAGCGCTCGGTCAACGACATGGAGGAACTGGTCGAGATCCAGGGCCATCCGCTCGGCATCGCCGACCATGCCGGCGCTAAGCCGATCCGCATCACCAACGGCCGCATCGAGTTCGACAACGTCACCTTCCACTACGGCAACCACCGGCTCCCACTCTACAAGGATTTTTCCGTGGCGATCGCGGCCGGCGAGCGCGTCGGGCTGGTCGGCCATTCGGGGTCGGGCAAGACGACCTTCGTCAAGCTGATCCAGCGGCTCTACGACCTGAACCAGGGCGCGATCCTGATCGACGGGCAGGATATTGCTGCGGTGACGCAGGCTTCGCTACGCCAGCAGATCGCCATCGTCCAGCAGGAGCCGATCCTGTTTCACCGCTCGCTGGCGGAGAACATCGCCTATGCGCGGCCGGGCGCCAGCCAGGCTGAGATCGAGGAGGCGGCGAAGCTTGCCAGCGCACATGACTTCATCATGCGGTTACCGAAGGGATACGGCACGCTGGTCGGCGAGCGGGGCGTAAAGCTGTCGGGCGGCGAGCGCCAGCGCGTGGCGATAGCCCGGGCTTTCCTTGCCGACGCGCCGATCCTGATCCTCGACGAGGCGACGTCCAGCCTCGATTCGGAATCCGAGGTGCTGATCCAGCAGGCGATGGAGCGGCTGATGGTCGGGCGCACGACGCTGGTCATCGCGCATCGGCTGTCGACGGTCCGCGCGCTCGACCGGCTGTTGGTGTTCGACAATGGCCGAATCGCCGAGGAAGGCAGCCACGACGCGCTGATCCGCCGCGACAGCGGCATCTATCGCCGGCTGTTCGAACGGCAGGCGCTGGAACTGACCAGAGGTATGATCTGACAAACGAAAAGGGGCCGCGCGCAAGCGCGGCCCCTTGAGCCCATCGCTCAATCGAGGGCTTACGCCTTCAGGATCGACCTGCCTGCGTACTGCGCCTGCTTGCCAAGCTCTTCCTCGATGCGGATGAGCTGGTTGTACTTTGCCGTGCGGTCGGAGCGGGCCAGCGAGCCGGTCTTGATCTGCCCGCAATTGGTGGCGACCGCGAGGTCGGCGATGGTCGAATCCTCGGTTTCGCCGGAGCGGTGCGACATGACAGCGGTGTAGCCGGCCTTGTGCGCCGTCTCGACAGCGTCCAGCGTCTCCGACAGCGAGCCGATCTGGTTGACCTTGACCAGGATCGAATTGGCGACGCCCATCTTGATGCCGTCGCGCAACCGCGCCGTGTTGGTGACGAACAGGTCGTCGCCGACGAGCTGGGTCTTCTTGCCGATCAGGTCGGTAAGAATCTTCCAGCCTTCCCAGTCGTCCTCGGCAAGACCGTCCTCGATCGAGATGATCGGATAGTCGGCGGCGAGCTTTGCCAGATATTTCGCCTGGGTCTTCGGGTCGCGGGTCTTCCTCTCACCCTCATAGACGTAGTTGCCGTCCTTGAAGAATTCGGTGGCGGCGCAATCCAGTGCCAGCGCCACGTCCTCGCCCGGCTTGAAGCCGGCCTTCTCGATCGAGCCCATGACGAAGTCGAGTGCCGCCTGGGCGCTCTTCAGGTTCGGCGCGAAACCGCCCTCGTCACCGACATTGGTGTTGTGGCTGGCTTCCTTCAGACCCTTCTTCAGGGTGTGGAAGATTTCCGAGCCCCAGCGCACGGCGTCGCGCAGAGACGGCGCGCCGACGGGCATGATCATGAATTCCTGGAAATCGATCGGATTGTCGGCATGCGCGCCGCCGTTGATGATGTTCATCATCGGCACGGGAAGGACGTGGGCGTTGGGTCCGCCGACATAGCGGTAGACCGGCAGGCCAGAGCTTTCGGCGGCGGCTTTTGCGACGGCAAGCGAAACGCCGAGGATGGCGTTGGCGCCGAGGCGGGCCTTGTTCGGCGTGCCGTCGAGTTCGATCATGATCTTGTCAATAGCGATCTGGTTCTCGGCCTCGAGGCCGCCGACCGCTTCAAAAATCTCGCCATTGACGGCCTCGACGGCGCGCTCGACGCCCTTGCCGAGATAACGCGAACCGCCGTCGCGAAGCTCGACCGCCTCATGCGCGCCAGTCGAGGCGCCGGACGGCACCGCTGCGCGGCCCATCGATCCGTCTTCCAGCACCACGTCCACCTCGACGGTCGGGTTGCCGCGGCTGTCGAGAATCTCCCGGCCGACGATGTCCACGATTGCGGTCATGAAACTCTCCGAATTGGATCGATTGAATTTTCGCGCCCGTCTTAGCCAAAGCACCGCAAAAGGCAATGCTGGGTGTCAGTGGCCGCCGACTTTCTTTCAGCTGAAGACCTCAGCGAGTGGGCATTGGACGGATGAAAGGACACGTCTTCCGCGGCCCCGTCAGGCCGCCGGCTTCACCGTCGCCTTGAATTTCGACATCAGGTACGGGCCGGACAGGACGGGCTCGTAGCGCGGCTTGTCACCAGGCGCCAGGCAGGACGGAATGCAGGTGATCTCCTGATGCCAGTTCGGCTGGTGGAAGAAAGCGAGCGATTGCCGCCGCGCGGCGCTTCCGTCGGCGTTGACGACGCGGTGCAGCGTCGAGACCCAGCGGTCGTTGGTCCAGCGCGCCATAAGGTCGCCGATGTTGATGACGAAAGCGCCGGGGACCGGCGGCACTTCCCGCCAAGAACCTTCCGGCGTGAAGATCTGCAGGCCCGACGAGCCGGGCTGCGGCAGAAGGATGGTCAGGCTGCCGTAATCCGTATGCGCGCCGGCGCGCAGTTGTCCGGGTTTTGGCGGCGTGGTGGTCTCGGGATAGTTCAAGGCCCGCAAGGCGCTGATCGGCCGGTCGATGGTCTTGTCGAAGAACGTTTCCGGCAGGTCGAGCGCCACGGCGAAGACGCGCATTATGCGGGAGGCGAGGTCTTCCATCGCGCGGTAGTAGCTCTTCCATGCGTCGGCAAAACCGGGTGGTTCATCGGGCCAGATGGTGTCGGCATAGCAGAAGGCGAGCGCTTCCGGATCGGTAAGGCCGGGCGGGACGGCGAGCGGGCCGCCGTTAAAACTTTCCTTCAGGTCGGGCGGGGTGTCCTCCCCCTTCGATTTCGCCAGCGCCTCCGCACCTGGACCGAGATAGCCGTAGGGATAGCCGGGAAAAGGCGCCCTCGCCTTCTCCTTCTCCATGACGGACTGGTCGAAGAAGTCATGCGCCTTCGACCAGACAGCGTCGATCGTCGGCTGCGGAACGCCATGCCCGCTGATCGCAAGGAAACCGGTGCTGCGGCAGATATCGTCGACCTCGCGCCCGAGCGCGCGGCGGCCGACCTCGTCGGACGTCTCGAAGCGGGAAAGATCGAATGTGGGGAATGGGGCGGACATGATTTACCTCGATTTCGAACAAGGATACCGCACGCCGCGTTGATGGGGATAGGCCAAACGGCAAGTGCCGAATGGATAGCAGGGCATGGGCCCACAAGAAAACGACCCCGCTTGCGCGAGGCCGTCCGCCGCATCTCCCAAATCGTCGGGAGGTTAGTTCCAGTAAGGATCGACCTTGTAATATTCGAAGGCCGCGTCGCGGGCGCGCTCGCCGTCCGTGCCGGTCAGGTCGTTGATCGAATGAGCGGGGGCCGCCTTCAACTGGTCCTTGGTGAATGGAACGACGTAGCCGCCGCGGCTGGGTTCGTAGTCGAGAACCGACCACGGGATCGCATGGTATTTTTCGCCGATGCCGAGAAAGCCGCCGAAGCCGATAATGGCGAACATGATGCCGTTGGACGTCTTGTCGAGCATCACGTCCTCGATCGTACCGATGCTTTCACCGGCCGTGTTGTAGACGGCTGTGCCGATGACACGCGAGGCAGGAATGGCGTCGGTATGGCCGGTGTAGGTGGTCATGGACAAATCTCCTCGTAGTGCTGAATTGCTGCGAGGAGAATGACCGGCAGGGCCGAAGGTTCCCGTAAAATTTTCCGGCCCGGCGGATCAATCCGTCAGGATGAAGGTGACCTTCATGTTGACGCGGTATGCGACGATCTTGCCGTTCTCCACCACGATCTTCTGGTCCTGGATCCAGGCGCCCTCGACGTTCTTCAGCGTCTTGGACGCCCGTTCGATGCCCTGCTCGATGGCGTCCTGAAAGCTCTTGTTGGACGAGGCGGTGATTTCGGTAACGCGAGCGACCGACATTGCGGTGTTCCTCCACATACAGCCCCCGACAAAAGAGGCTATATCCGGCGGAAGGCGGCAGCAAGCGTCTCGCCGGTCAAAGCCCCTTGGCGACCCGGTCGAAGGCGATGAGCCTTTCGAGCAGGGCGGGCAGGTCCTTCAGCGGGATCATGTTCGGCCCGTCGGAGGATGTCGAGTTGTCAGGATCCTGGTGGGTCTCGATGAACACACCCGAGACGCCGACGGCAACCGCCGCCCGCGCAAGGGTCTCGACGAAGCGGCGCTCGCCGCCCGAGGACCCGCCCTGCCCGCCCGGCTGCTGCACCGAATGGGTGGCGTCAAAAATCACCGGCGCGCCGATCTCGGCCATGATCGGCAGCGCGCGCATGTCGGAGACCAGCGTGTTGTAGCCGAAGGAGGCGCCGCGCTCGGTGACCAGCACATTGGCATTGCCCGAGCCGGTGACCTTCGCCACCACGTTCTTCATGTCCCAAGGGGCGAGGAACTGGCCTTTCTTGACGTTCACCACCTTTCCGGTCTTCGCGGCGGCGACCAGGAGGTCGGTCTGGCGCGACATGAAGGCCGGGATCTGCAACACGTCCACATGCGGCGCGACGATCGCGCATTGTTCCTCGCTGTGGATGTCGGTGAGGACGGGAAGGCCGAATTCCTTGCGCAGGTCGTCGAAGACCGGCATGGCCGCGTCGAGGCCGGCGCCGCGCGTCGCGCCAAGGGAGGTGCGGTTGGCCTTGTCGTAGCTGGTCTTGTAGACGAGCCCGATGCCCAGCCTGCCGCACAGTTCCTTCAGGCTGCCGGCCATGTCGAAGGCATGCTGGCGGCTTTCCAACTGGCAAGGGCCGGCGATCAGCGCCAGCGGTGCGGCATTGTCGAAGGACACGTTGCCGACGGCAACGATCGGGTTCGGACTGGTCATGATTTCTCCTCGAAGACGAAGGCGGCGCCCTGCCCCGGCGCGGGCGGGACGACGAGCCGGCCTTCCCTGATGTCATATGAAATTTCGGCCGCATTGAGCAGCGAGGCGACCTTGGCGAGGTCGGCGACCGAAAAACAGATTGCTCTGGCATGCAGGCCGGCGTGGTCGATCGGATCGAGCCCGAAGCGCGAGGCGAGCCGCTCATTGTCGACCATGTCGATGACCGCGTTCGCCGCGGCGATGCGGACATCCGGACCGGTCGACGGCTCGGTCATGGGGACTTCCGCTGCCATCAGGACGATCGAAGCGTATTCGAACGGAAAACGCGCCGACAGCACCACGCTGGCGATTCCAGTCGCGCCGTTGCGATGCGACTGCAAGGCGGCGCGGTCGACTTTTGGTGCGCCGATCCGCTGGCAGGTGAAGAAAAAAATGTCCGGCGCGCGAAGGTCGGCGGCGAAGGCCAGGCGGAACGAAGCTGTGCCAGTATTGCCCGCCGCATCGGTGAATGGTCGTGAAAAATCGAGGATATCGCCGCCGGAGACGCCTTCCCCGCGGAAGTCCGCGTGATCGCTACGCGCATCCTTCGTGCCAAACGCCAGGGCCGAGAACCCCTCCTCCCCCCGGCGGTAGCGATAGACGGCGTCGCGGGCTACGAAGGCGTTTCCAAGCCGCGCCTGTTCGCGGGCCTCGCGGTCGTCGGCGACGGCCAGCGGCTCCAGATAGGTGCCGTCAGCAAAGAAGACGCAGGCGTTCTCTGTGCCGAAGGGGTGGACGCCGGCCGGCGCGACGGTGAAACCGAGCGCCGTCAGGCGCTGGCGAGCCGTCTCCAGCGAAGCAGTCGGCAGCACCAGATGATCGAGCGGGCGTGGCAGGGGTTCTTCTGCGGTCATTGGGGCGGCATGTGCCTCATTCCGGCTCGTGCCGCAAGGGCGACCGATGGTCCGGGCCGAACGGACATGTCGAGCCGGTCGTCAGTGCTCCAGCGGCCCGAGTACCTTCTTCCAGGCGTCTATGCCGCCTTCGATGTGGCGAGCCGAGCCGATGCCGGCCTCCTGCGCCGCGTTGACCGCCATGGCTGAGCGCTCGCCGAAGGCGCAGAAGAATATCAGGCGCCGCATCGAGCCCAGTTCATGCAGGACGCCACCGGGGCGCACATTTTCCTCAAGCGTCCCGTAAGGGACATGCAAAGCGCCGGGGATGGCGCCATGGCGTTCGCGTTCGCTGCGTTCGCGGAGATCCACCAGCGCGACATCGGGGCGCCCGAGCAGCGGCAAGGCGTCGTGCGCCGAGATCGCCCATCCCTTGGCCGAGACGGACGCCTGTGGCAGGCCGATATGCATGTTGGCCGGCACCGCCACGTCCATCATCTTCGGATTGGGCAGGTTGAGCCCGTTCATCAGCGCGACATAGGCGTCGACCGAGGGCACCTGCAGGCGCGGGTTGCTGCGGCGCTCCTCGCCGATGGTGCTGACCGTATCGCCCTTGTAGTCGTGCGCCGGAAACACCAGCGTCTCGTCCGGCAACTTCAAGAGGCGGCCGAAGATCGATTCGTATTGGGCGCGCGGGTCGCCGTTCTGGAAGTCGGTGCGGCCGGTGCCGCGGATCAGCAGCGTGTCACCGGTAAAGACGCGGTCGCCCATGACGAAGGAATAGGAATCGTCGGTGTGGCCGGGCGTATAGATGACGTCGAGGCTGGCGCCTTCGATGTCGAGCTTGTCGCCGTCGGTGAGCCGGATCGAGACGACGTCGGCCTTCGTCTGCTCGCCCATCGCGGTGACGCAATGCGTGCGGTCGCGCAGCGCCGCCAGCCCGGTGATGTGATCGGCGTGGAGGTGGGTGTCGACCGCCTTCACCAGCCTGAGGTCGAGTTCGTTCAAAAGCTGGATGTAGCGGTCGACCTTTTCCAGCACCGGATCGATAATCAGCGCCTCTGCGCCGCGCCGGCTGGCAATGAGGTAGCTGTAGGTGCTCGATGCGCTGTCGAAAAGCTGTCGGAAAATCATGACGATATCTCCGGATCTTCTCCGCCGGCGCAAATAGGCCGGCGGTGCGCCTGGCCACCCCTTATTTCGGCTGCGGCACGATGCGAATGTAAGGACGCGGCGCCTTCCATCCTTCCGGATACTGTTTCTTCGCGTCGTCGTCGGAGACCGAGCCGAGGATGATGACATCCTCTCCCTGCTTCCAGTCGACCGGCGTCGCCACCTTGTGTTTTGCGGTGAGCTGCATGGAATCGATGACGCGCAGGATCTCGTGGAAATTGCGGCCGGTGCTCATCGGATAGACCAGGACCAGCTTGATCTTCTTGTCCGGCCCGATGACGAAGACTGTGCGAACCGTAGCGTTGTCGGCGGGGGTGCGGCCCTCGGAGGTCTCGCCGGCGCCCTCCGGCAGCATGCCGTAGAGTTTTGAGACTTTCAGGTCGCTGTCGCCGATCATCGGATAGTTTGGCGCGGTGCCCTGAGTCTCGGCGATGTCGACCGACCAGCGCGCGTGGTTTTCGACCGGGTCGACGCTTAGGCCGATGAGCTTTACGCCGCGCTTGTCGAATTCGGGCTTCAGCGCCGCCATGCGGCCGAGCTCGGTGGTGCAGACCGGCGTGAAATCCTTGGGATGGGAGAAAAGCACGGCCCAGCTATCGCCCAGCCAGTCGTGGAAGCGGATGCGCCCTTCGGTGGTGTTCGCCTCGAAATCCGGCGCTGTGCTGTTGATCGTCAAAGTCATGGGAGCCCTCCTTGTTCTGTACGGCACGGGGCGTTTCGACCGGATGTCAAAGCTACCTGCCCGTCGCCTGATACGAAATCAATCGTCTCGGCGCGGCCACCTTCCGGCCGCAAGCCCGACAAATGGCAGGGTACTCCGCCGTCAAAGCACAGGCAACGGGTGAAGGCGGCCGTGGCGACGCACACGCCCTGCTTTGCCGCGCTGCTGGAGCGGGATGACGTGCTCTTCCGGTCATTCCGCCGGTCTACGGTCAAGCAGATCTGGCCGGCCTCGCCAACGGAAGAGCACCGGTAATTTTCTGGCAGCACATAGCGTCGACACGCGGCGGAAAAAACGCGCGCGTCGTACCCAAACCATAGCTGATGACAGGCCCTTTTCGCGTCTGGCCGCCGTCCTCACGACGTATTCCTGCGCGGCGGCTCCAGCGCGTAGTACGCCATCGCATTGGCATGCGCCAGGATCTCGTCGACCTCGCGGATGTTCTTCCGTTTCGGCGCATCCGGATCGAAGCGCGGCAATCTTCCGCCGGGCGGTCGCCCGCGACGGAGCGGCGAAAAACGCCGGAAGCGGACCGGACCCGGCTTGCCCTGCGCGGCCGCCGCATCGCGGGCCGCCCGATCTCGCGCAAGAGCGGCGTCGTTGCGCGCCTTCCAGCGGGCGAAACGCTGCGCCTGGCCCGGAAGATCGTCGAGTGCCTGACCCAGCGCGTCCAGCCTGAGCGTCAGTTTTGCCGCATTGATCGGATCGTTCTGCGACGGCGGCGGCGGCAGGGGGATGCGTGGCGCATCGTCGTCGAGTGACCGGATGCGCGGAGCGGCATGCGCCGGCACATATTTGCGGCGGATGCGGAACGGATATTTCAGAGGATCGAGCAGCGAAAGGTTTTGTCCACGCGGGCGAGAGGCGCGAAGTTCGGCAGCCTTCCGCACGGCTTCGTAGCGGGCAAAGTCCTCGCGCGACAGGGTGACGGCGAGGCCGAGGCGGCGCATGGCGGACACCGTGTCGGAAATCTTCGGTTTTGGCTTGCGCGGACGAAACGGCGGCAGCGTCACCACGATGCCTTGCGCCGCCGCGATGATCAGGCGGCGGGCAGCGGATTCGGCCGGGCGCAGCAGCAGAAGAATGGCGCGGTAGAGGTGGCGCGGCAGGCAGAGCGCCGGAGACGGCTTGTTCCGCCCGGTCTTTCCGGCTCGTCCCGGCCTTGGGGCGACGGCGGCTTCCCCGAGCACCAGGGACAATGGCCTGCCAAAACCCATCTCGGCCATGCCGACGAGCATCAGCAGAATGTGCTTCAGCGCCTGCCGGTACCGCTCGATCGTTGCACTCCCGTCCGCCAACTGCACCGCCGCCTCCTCCGGACAAGGCCGGGGTCCAATATGGAACATAAAGGGAACAAATACAAGCAGCCTAAGAAAATAATCCTTCACGATGGTGGCGCAGCGACCCGCTGATACGCTGCCTGCGCAACACATTGAAAAGGCTTAATTTTCGAGAGGCGACAGCCACCTCACAGTCTGACCGAACGATCGTTCGAAAAGGATGTCATGCTTGTAAAACCGAGCGGAAACAGAGAGTTGTTGGCACCTCTCGTGGATTCTTGCGTAACAAGCATGACCACGGGGCCAGCTTCGTCGGTTCGTCTCACCAAGGGCAAAGCGGAAATGGCAAGCCGAACCCATAGGCGATGTTTTGCCTTTTTGGCGCAGGAATTCCGGACTTGGGTGGCTTACCCCGGCAACCGCCCTAACGCTTCCTTGGCATCTAGCTCGACGGATCATCCAGCACAGGCCGGGCCTATCCGTCGGCGAAGCGGCCCAACCTACCGGGGATGGTGGCCTCAATGGTGCCTGTGCTCGACGAGGTCCGTCACAGCGTCGATGATGGCTCGCACGTCACAGTCGTAGAAGCCGGCCGAGTTCAAGGTGTTGTATTCAACGACCTTGCAGGTGTCGCCGGCCTGGGCGATGTCGACCACATAGGCTGGCGCGGGTGCAAATCGCTTGTGGGCTTCGAGGACAGCGGCCTCGACCTCGGGGATGACATGCCGCTCGGCTTTGACGATCCGCCACTGTTTGTAGAGGGAAGACGTCACGATCCTGCCGTCGACGACGACCACGCGCCACTCGCAGCCCAGTTTCTTGGGCCGGCTCACAGCGACGTCGAAATCATTGCCGTCGAGATAGCCGACGGCGGCCATGTTCGAGAACCACCCGGCGAACTCGTCCTTGCTCATGACCGTGCCGGCGAATTCCTTGTTGTCGCCGTCCGGCTTGATGAAGAAGTGTTCGCCTTCATAGGAACGCAGCCACTGTGCCACCGCGCTCATCGGCATAGAGACTGCGTCAAGGTTCAGGAACAGGTCGCCGAGTTGCTTGTAGGCCGACGTGGCGAACTCGGCGTTGGTGAAGACGCCTGGCTTCCAGCCCTGCCGTTGCGCCAGCTTCTGGACGCCGATGCTGCCATAGACCACTGCCGGTCCCGACACCTCCGGCACCACGCCATCGATTTCGTGGATGAACGGGATGATCCGCACGACATGATGCGGCAGACGGCGATGCCTGAGGTGCGCCAGCATCTCGTCAAAGCACGCTTCGGCGAAGACGTTGGATTCGAGAATCCAGGTGACTGTCATGGCATTGGACGTTTCGACGTTTTCCTTGATGTTGCGAAAAGGCGGAGGTCAGCGGGTCAAGCAATCAGGATCAGCTATTTCGCGGATCAGGATCGTTCCCCGGCAAAGGCAGGTCTCGAAAAGTCTTGGCGCCCGCAATGCGTTTGTAAATCCCTTCCCATTCCGGCGGCGCCGGATTTGCGCGGGCAAAATCGGCCTGCCCGCCGTGCGAGAGGACCGCAAAACCGAATACAAAATCTTCCCAGATTTTGCTCATGCCGAATACGGGAGCATCGCGCGGAAGTTGGGAAAAGTCGCCTTCTACAGTTTCAAAAATCCTGGCCAGTTCGCGGCGACGAAACGATCCTTCGGCATAATCGTGTGGGCTGATGCCGGGCATGTAAACCCAAGGCAGCGGCAATGAACCGCTGCCCCGAATTGAGATCGAAGACAGAGAATTCTCCCACCCCGCCGGGGCGGAAAGCGAATTGCATAGTCGTCCCGGAATGCCCTCGTGCAACTTCCGAACCACGCATAGAACAGGCCGACATACCATTCGCCGTAACCCATGCGCCAACCGATGCTATGTCGGGCGATGTTCGGGCACTCGATCCAGGGCGGCGCCATCTCCAGCATGAGTCACACCAGTCTCGACTGCTCCACCGCAGCGCCGATAAAACTCGCGAACAGCGGGTGCGGGTCGAGGGGGCGGCTTTTCAGTTCGGGGTGGTATTGCACGCCGATGAACCAGGGATGGTCGGGATATTCAACCGTCTCGGGCAGCACGCCGTCGGGGGACATGCCGGCGAAGACCAGGCCGCATTCCTCCAGGCGTTCCTTGTAGTCGATGTTGACCTCGTAGCGGTGGCGGTGGCGCTCGGAAATCTGGGTGTCGCCGTAGATTTCGGCGATCTTGGAATCCTGCGCGAGGCGCGCCTCATAGGCGCCGAGCCGCATGGTGCCGCCGAGGTCGCCGGCTTCGCGGCGTTTTTCCAGCATGTTGCCGCGCAGCCATTCGGTCATCAGGCCGACGACAGGCTCCTTCGCCGGGCCAAATTCTGTCGAGGACGCGCCTTCGATGCCGGCCAGTGAACGGGCCGCCTCGATGCAGGCCATCTGCATGCCGAAGCAGATGCCGAAATACGGGACCTTCCGCTCGCGCGCGAATTTCGCGGCGAGAATTTTTCCCTCCGAACCGCGCTCGCCAAAACCGCCGGGAACCAGGATGCCGTGCACCTTTTCGAGGAAGGGGGCCGGGTCTTCCTTTTCGAAAATCTCCGACTCGATCCAGTCGAGCTTGACCTTCACATGGTTTGCCAAGCCGCCATGTGACAGCGCCTCGATCAGCGATTTGTAGGCGTCCTTGAGGCCGGTATATTTGCCGACGACGGCGATCGTCACCTCGCCTTCCGGATTGTGGATAAGTTTTGAGACGTTCTGCCAGGCTTCCATGCGCGGTTTTGGCGCCGGGTCGATGCCGAAGGCGGCAAGTACCTCTGAATCCAGACCTTCCTTGTGATAGGCCATGGGCACATCGTAGATGTGGCCGACATCCAGCGCCTGGATCACCGCACTTTCGCGCACGTTGCAGAACAGCGAGAGTTTTCGGCGCTCCTCCTTGGGAATCGGCCGGTCGGCGCGCACCAGCAGGATGTCGGGCGCGATGCCGATGCCGCGCAGTTCCTTGACGGAATGCTGGGTCGGCTTGGTCTTCAACTCGCCCGCCGTCGGGATATAGGGCATCAGCGTCAAATGGACGTAGACGGCGTTGTTGCGCGGCAGGTCGTTGCCGAGCTGGCGGATGGCTTCCAGGAAGGGCATCGCCTCGATGTCGCCGACCGTGCCGCCGATCTCGCAGAGCACGAAATCGTAGTCCTCGTTGCCGGACAGAACGAAATTCTTGATCTCGTCGGTGACGTGGGGAATGACCTGCACGGTGGCGCCGAGATAGTCGCCGCGGCGCTCGCGCTCGATGATGTTCTTGTAGATGCGGCCAGTGGTGATGTTGTCCGACTGATTGGCCGAGCGGCCGGTGAAACGCTCGTAATGGCCGAGATCGAGGTCGGTTTCCGCCCCGTCGTCGGTCACGAACACCTCGCCGTGCTGGTAGGGCGACATGGTTCCGGGATCGACGTTCAAGTAGGGATCGAGCTTTTTTATGCGGGCGCGATATCCGCGCGCTTGCAGCAGTGCCCCGAGGGCTGCTGCAGCTATGCCTTTTCCAAGGGAGGAAACCACGCCGCCGGTGATGAATACATATCGCGCCATGGGAATTATCGCTTAGCTTGGGCGGCCTGATTCCGCCAGAAAAAAATCCAACCCGGTCCGGTTTTCCCCGGCGGGCTATGTGGTGTCGGTTCTGCCAAAACAAAAGGGCCGGCGCGGGCCGGCCCTTTCGAACTATGCGCGGCAAATCAGAGGATGACGACCTTGGTGCCGATGCCGACACGGCGGTAGAGATCCATCACATGCTCGTTGACCATGCGGAAGCAGCCGTTCGAGGAGTTGGTGCCGATCGTCTGCGGCGCGATGGTGCCGTGGATGCGCAGATGCGTGTCCTGCTTGCCCTGGTAGAGATAGATGGCACGCGCGCCGAGCGGGTTCTGACCGCCGCCGGGCATGCCGTCCTTGTACTGGCCGTATTTCCTCGGCTCGCGCGCCTGCATCTCCAGCGTCGGGATCCAGCGCGGCCATTCCTGCTTGTCGCCGACCGCCACCATGCCCTTGAACTGCAGACCCTCGCGGCCGACGGCGATGCCGTAGCGGCGGGCGGTGCCAAACCCCTCGACAAGGTAGAGGAAGTGGTTGCTGGTGTCGATGACGATGGTGCCCGAGGGATAACCGGAGAAAGCCACCGATTGCGGCTCGTATTCCGGCTTCACCTTGAACTTCTTCCTGCCGTCCAGCACCGAATCCAGGGCGCGGGTCTCCGGCAGCATGCCCAGCGAGGTCGTCGCCGTTTCCGGCTCGTCGCCGAACAGGATGTTGAAGAAGCCGCCTCTCGGCCGTGTCGCGACGCCCCCTGCACTGCGCAGTTCGCCGTTGTTGCCGCTGCGCAGAACCTCGTCGGCGCCGACGGCGGCCGCCTGCTGCGCGGCAAGGCGTTCGGCGGTCAGGCCGGTCACCGGCTTGTCGTCGCGCACGACCGGTTCGTCATTGCCGAACGAAATCTCGAAAGGGTTTCTCCGCGGCGGGTCTTCACTGGCGACCTCGACGGGCTTGGCCTTCTTCTTCGGGGTCTCGTCCTCGGCCACGACCTCCTTCGGTGCGCGGAAGGCGGCGCTGCGCGCCTCGGCGTCGGCCTTCGCCTTGGCCCGCATCGCCACGATCTTGGCCTGGCGCGCCTTCTCGGCGGCGGCGGCCTTGGCTTCCGCCTTGGCCTTTGCCTTCTCCGCGTCGGTCAGCTTCTTGTCGGCGTCCTTGGCGGCAACCTTGCTGCCCTTCTTATCAGGTTTGGCGGCGACCTTTTTCTTGACCTTGGAGGCGTCGGCGGTTTTGGATTTTGCCGACGTGGCCGTCGGCTTCTGCGGCTTCGCCACGTCCGCGACGGCAGGCGTGGCCAAGCCCAGCACGGCGCAGAGGCCGAGCAATATGAGGCTGCGAGGTAGCATGTGTTGTTGATCCCGAGACGATAAAGAGCCGGCCTTGAGGCGGAGCAACAACTCCGCGTCGCGCCCACCCGGCGGCCGTCGGGCAATCTATAGGCTCAAAATGAACAAACGCTCAAGGAGTCTGGAGCTGTCCACGAGATCGATTCATCGTGATCACAGCAGCATTTAGCAGCAGTGTGATCAATCGGGCACAGCGCTCGAGGCTACTGGTTCGGAACCTGCGGTTCGGCCGGGGCGGCGGGCGCTGCCGGAGCCGGCGCGGCGGCAGGCGGCGTCGCGGCTGCACC
>NZ_JBIRCY010000057.1:0-48805 GCF_044326205.1 Mesorhizobium sp. IMUNJ 23232 | reverse complement strand
GGCAGGGGCTGGCTCGGCGGCGGGCGCTGGCTGAGCGGGCGCCGTTGTGGCCGGTGCAGGCGCCGGTTCGGCCGGCGCGGCAGCGGCGACCTCGATGATGCGGCCGTCGAGCGCCGGCGTATAGGGGCGGTGCGCCGCGAGGTAGTCGGCAACGACCTGTTCGAGGCCCGGACCGTAGTCATAGGCGTTCTTGGCGTCGGTAGCGAAGATCTTGTAGCCGTCGCCGCCCTGGCGGACGTAGTTGTTGGTCGCGGCAATATACTCCTTGGCCGGATCGATCGGCGCCCAGGCGCCGTTCTCCATGACCTCGACCGACTTGACGCGGCTGCCAGCGGGCGCGGTTTTGTCGAAGGAATATTTCAGGCCGGCGACCTGCGGGAAGCGGCCGGCGCCGTCTTCGATCTGGCCGAGCCCGCTTTCAAGTGCCGCCGTTATGTCCTTGCCGGGAAGCTGGAAGGTGGCGAGCGTGTTCTGGAAGGGCAGGACCGTGAGCACTTCGCCCATAGTCACCACGCCCTGGTCGATCGAGGCCCGCAGGCCGCCGCCATTCTGGAAGACGATCTGCACGCCCTGGTCCTTGACGCGGTCGAGGATGGCGTCGGCGACGAGATTGCCCATCTCGCATTCGCGGGCGCGGCAGTTGTCGCGGCTGCCGTCGATCGCCTTGGTTGTCTCCGAGACTTCCTTGTTCTTCAGTTCCTCGATCGGCGCGGCGAGTTCGGCGATGCGCTTGAGCGTCGCCGCGTCAGGGGTGATCGACTTGTCGAGCCAGATCGGATCTCCCTTGGCTTCCTTGACGACGCCGGCATCGTCGAAGGTCACCTGCAGCTCGCCCAGCACCTTGGAATAAGAAGCAGCCTGGACGACGGGCACCTTGTAGCCCTGCGGGTTGTCGACCCAGGTCGGGTAGGGGCCTGCCGCCTTGTCCTCGGGCCGGTTCGACAGCAGCGTGTGTGAATGGCCGCCCACCACAACGTCGACACCCGGGATCTTGGCGATCATCTCCATCTCGCGGGGATAGCCGATGTGGGTGAGCGCAATGATCTTGTCGACGCCCTCGTCCGTCAGCTTCTTCACCTCTGCCGCGATGTTGGCGACGTCGTCCTCGATCTGGATGTTCGGGCCGGGCGAGGCGATCTCCGGCGTGTCGGTCGTCACCGCGCCGATGACGCCGATCTTCTGGCCGCCGACATCCAGCACCACGGAAGGCTTGATCTTGCCGTTTGCCTTCGACTGGTTGTTCGGCTTGATGTTGACGCCGAGGATCGGGAACTTTGCGTTGTCGATGAAGGGCACCAGCGCGTCCTCGCCATCGTCGAACTCGTGGTTGCCGAGCGCCATGGCGTCGAAGCCCATCTGGTTGAGGAACTCCTCCTCGGCCTTGCCCTTGTAGGTCGTGTAGAAAAGCGATCCCTGGAAATTGTCGCCGGCCGACAGCAGGACCACGTTCTGGTCCTTGAGTTTGTCGCGTTCCTGGGCGATCGCCGTGATCAGCCGCGCCGCGCCGCCGAGACACTCGCCTTTCGTCTCCTCCTCGGCAGAGCAGGTCGATTCGTATTTGTTGTTCGATTCGATGCGGCTGTGCCAGTCGTTGATGTGGAGGATGTTGAGTGTGTAGTCGGCAAAGGAGGCACTTGCGGACATCGCAAGCGTCGATGCCGACAACGCGGCGAGGGCGGCGAGTTTTTTCATTTTTGTCTCCCGATACGGCTGGTCGCATGCTTTTAGCGCCCCGCCTTGACCGTTTTCTGACACGGCCGACGCCGGGTATGTTTCCACCGGCGTCGGGCGGATGCAAGCGGAATCAGGGACCTGCGAGACATGGAGGTCGCCTGTTGCAGGATTGTCCCGCGCGCTGCGATTCGCAGCGGCTGAAAGCCTACTTCGCGTAGTCGCGCTCATCGGAAATCACCTTGCCGTCATTGGGCAAGGCGCCTGGCGCCACGATGACGACGCTGCCGCCGAGGCGTGTCGTCTCACGCAGGGCGGCGGTGATCGCGCCGGCGTCGAGCGCCTGTCCCGAATTAGGCTCCACATGCAGGGTCATCGCGTCCATCTCGCCGTCGCGCGTCACCACCAGCCGGGCGCGGGCGATGCCGGGCTGCCGGCGCGCCACCTCGGCGATTTGCGCGGGATCGACGAACATGCCTTTGACCTTGGTGCGCTGGTCGGCTCGGCCCATCCAGCCGCGGATGCGGGTGTTGGTCCGACCGCAGGGCGAGGGGCCGGCAAGGACGGCGGACAGGTCGCCGGTGCCGAGCCGCAGCAGCGGATAGGCCGAGTTGAAACTGGTCACTACGACTTCACCGACCTCGCCCTCAGGCACGGGATCGCCGGTGCCCGGTCGCACGATCTCGACGATGATGTGCTCGTTGACGACCATACCGGGATTGGACGTGCCGTCCGGGCCGGTGGTTTCGTAGGCGATGACGCCGAACTCGGCGGTGGCGTAGCATTGCATGACGGCGACGTCGCGCGACAGATATTGGCTGCGCAAGGAGGGAAAGAGCGCTCCGGCGGTCACCAGAGCCTTGCGGAACGAGGAGAGGTCGCGTCCCATCTCAACTGCCCTGTCGAGCAAAACCTTCAAAAAGTCCGGCGTGCCGCAATAGACCGAAGGCTTCAGCCCGGCCGCCGCCTCGACCTGCAGGTCGGTGCTGCCGACGCCCGCAGGGAAGACGGAACAGCCCAGCGCGCGGGCGCCGGCGTCGAGCAGGAAACCGCCCGGCGTCATGTGATGATTGAAGGTGTTGTGGACGATGTCGCCAGAGCGGATGTCGGCCGCGAAGAAGGCGCGCGCCGTGGCCCGCGCTGCTTCCGGGCGGTCGTCCTCCGGCACCCAGATCGGGCCGGGGGACTGGAAGACGCGCCGGCCGGTGAGCGCGGCCGGGTCGACGAGACCGCCGAAGGGCGGATTCTCGGCCTGGCTTGCCATAATCTCGGATTTGCGCAGGACCGGCAGTTTCGCCAGCGCGGCGCGGTCTGTGATGCTTGTGGGATTGATGCCGCCAAGCCTTGCGGCGAAGGAGGGGACGGCTTGCGCGGCCTTGGCAAGGAAGGCGGGGAGGGCGGAAAACAATGCCTCCTCGCGCTGTTCTGGGGAGCGGGTCTCGAGCGCGTCGAAAAATTCCGTCATCGGCCGTTCCTCCGGATCGGGCTTGTTATCGCAGCACCCTGATCCAGCGCGCAAGGTTGACCAGCGCGATCAGCGCGCCGGCGAGATAGGTGAAGGCGGCGGCGCGCAGTACGCCTTTCACCGCCGGCATGTCCTTCTCATCCACATAGCGGCCCTCCTTCAGGATCGGCAGCGCCTTGGAAAAGCTGGCGTCGATCTCGACGGGCAACGTCACCAGCGTGAAGACAATGCGGACGGCGAGCAGCCCGATGCCGATGCCGGCAATCGCCAGGAAGGCAACCGGCGTGCGGGCCAGCGCGCCGAGAAACGGCGAGGCGATGAAGAAGACGGCGGCGAGGCGGTCCGTGGTCATGGCGAGTTTCGCCAATTTCTGGCGCAGGCCGAGCCAGCGGTCGCCATGCGCGCGCTGGATGGCGTGGCCGACCTCATGTGCGGCGATGGCGACGGCCGCAAGCGAGCGGCCGTCATGATGGGTTTGCAACAGGCGGACGCTCCGGTTTTCGGGATCGTAGTGGTCGCCCCGATCGGTGGTCTCGACCTTGACGTCCTTCAGGCCGAAGCGGTCGAGCAGGTGACGGGCGAGTTCGCCGCCGGTGCCTTGCAGGTCGGGACGGTCCTTGCTGTGCCGATCTATGGTGAAACGCACCCAGATCTGCGGCAGCACGATGATGGCGACCAGCGCGACGAGGAGGAAAACCATCGCCGCGCTTCGCGCACTGGCGTCAGGCGGTGCCGGCGCCGCGACGCGTCAGGACGAACTGCTGGCCGGCCGAACTCGTGCAGTTGAGCTGGTTCGGCGCAACGAGGGCGCAATTGACATTGGTGGTGGTCTTGCGGATGAGCGAAACCACGGTGATCTCGACCGTATTGCCGTTCACCTTGTAGCTGCCGTCGGCGAGCTTGTTGCCGGTGTCGAGTGCGTTGGTGGTGAAGACGCCGCCGGACAGCCTCGACACGGCCACGCCGTCGCTGCTCAGCCATTCGCCCTCGACGGCCGATGCGGCTGCGGTCGGCCCGGAAGGGCCGCCGCTGACACAGCCGGAAATGCCGGCGGCCAGGATTGCGATGGCACCCGCTTGGATGAGCCTGCGCGTTTCGATCATCGTTTCGAATCCTCTCCTTGGGTCAGTCGCAAAGCAATCGCCCGATTTCCGGGCGATTGCAAGTTCGACACAAGTCATGTGGGAGTGCTGTCAGCGCACCAGGATGTTGCGGAACTGCCAGGGGTCCTTCTCGTCCAAATCCTCGGGAAACAGGCCGGGACGGTCCGCGAGTGGCGTCCAGTCGGTGTAATAACCCTCGACCGGCCCGAGATATTGCGACTGCACGTCGAGGCAGCGCCGGTAGTCCATCTCGTCGGTCTCGACGATGCCGGCGTTCGGATTTTCCAGCGCCCAGACCATGCCGGCGAGCACCGCCGAGGTGACCTGCAGGCCGGTGGCATTCTGGTAGGGCGCCAGCTTGCGCGCCTCGGCCAGCGACAGATGCGAGCCGTACCAGTAGGCGTTCTTCTTGTGGCCGAAGAGCAGGACGCCGAGCTCGTCGGTGCCGTCGACCAGCTCGGTCTCATCAAGCACATGCTGGACGGGCTGTGGCTTGCCAGCCGCGCCGAACATCTCGTCCAGCGACAGCATCGCGTCGTTGCAGGGATGGTAGGCGTAGTGGCAGGTCGGGCGGAACGTCACGTCGCCATGCTTGTCGCGCACGGTGAAATAGTCGGAGATCGAGATCGCCTCGTTGTGGGTGACGAGGAAGCCGTATTGCGGACCGAGCGTCGGGCACCAGGTGCGGATGCGGGTGTTGGCGCCTGGCTGTTCCAGAAAGATTGCCGCCTTCGACCCTTTCTTGTGTTTCTTGGCGTTCTTCGGCATCCAATTTTCATGGGTGCCCCAGCCGAGTTCCGCGGGCTGCAAACCCTCCGAGATGAAGCCTTCGACGGACCAGGTGTTCCAGAAGGTGTTAAACGGCTTCGGGTTCTTCGTGCGCTGGGTGTCGCGTTCGGCGATGTGGACGCCCTTGACGCCCGCCTTCTTCATCAGTTTCGCCCAGCCTTCGCGGTCGTTCGGGCCGGGTTCGTCGAAATCGAGGCCGAGGTCCTTCGCCAAGTTGACCAGCGCCTGCTTGACGAACCACGAGACCATGCCGGGATTGGCGCCGCAGCAGGAGACGGCGGTGGCGCCGCCCGGATTCTTGCGGACTTCCTCGCGCACGGTTTCGCGCAGCGCGTAGTTGGTGCGGGAGGCGTTGCTCGCCTCCTTGTCGAAATAGAAGCCGAGCCACGGCTCGACGACCGTGTCGATGTAGAGCACGCCGAGCTTTCGGCAGAGCTTCATCAGGTCCAGGGAGCCGGTATCGACCGACAGGTTGACGCAAAAACCCTGGCCACCGCCTTCGGTGAGCAGCGGCGTCAGCAATTCCTTGTAATTCTTCCTGGTGACAGCATCCTGGATGAATTTGATGCCGCGCTCGTCGAGCAGCTTTTTGTCCGTGTCGCGCGGGTCGATCACGGTCATGCGCGTGTGATCGAATTTGAAATGGCGCTCGATGAGAGGAAGCGTGCCGCGCCCGATCGAACCAAAGCCGATCATCACGACGGGGCCGGTGATCTCACCGTAAACAGGCCATTTTTCTTTCACCATTTTATGCTGGTCCCTCCATTGAACCTTGGGGTTGCCGGCCGGTTTTCGGGCGGTCCTTCCGGATGACCATAGAACACTGTCACAATAAAGCCGAATCCTGCAAATTGGACGGTTCAGCCGCCATTTCTTCCAGAATCCGGACAAGGCGGCCGCGATCGGCAGTCAGGCCCTTGTAATCGAGCTGCGCCTCGTCGAGCGCGGTGATCTGCTCGGCGAAGGACTTTGCCAGCGCGGCCCGGTCCGGGTGGCCGCGAAGCACTGACAGTGGATCGAGGTGGATGCGAATGGTGAAGAGGATGTCGCCGGATGCAGGCAGCTTGCGCAAGGTTTGGCGCTCGACGCGGATGAAGGCGCGGGCGGCGGCTTCGAGATCGGGGAATTTCGACGGGCGGTTGGTGGCGCGGTCGATGCGGGCGACATTCGACAGCGGGTGGTACAGGTCGGCGTTCGCCTGGATCGACCAGTTGAACCGCTGGACGCCCTGGCCCTGAAGATTGTCGAACATCCGGTAGATCAATTCCGCCATGCGCGAGCCCGGGCCGAAGGCCGGCACCGGCATATGGATTTCGTGCAATGGATGGCGGAATTTCTCGAGCAGCGACCATGAGGACGGGAAGCACAGCGATCCGGCCGCCAGGCGCCAGCCGTCTTCGCCGCGGCGCATCAGGATCAGGTCTTCCTGGATAAGCAGGGAGGCGGCACGCAACGGCGCGTCCGATCGATCCCGCGCGGCTGCAAGGTTCGCATCGAAGAGCGCTTTCTGCTCCGGCGTGGCGAACAGGCGAGAGGCGTGAGCGGTGAGATGCTCGGCAAGCCGGTCAAGCACCTCGACTTGCGCGGCGTGTGTATCGGCTTCCTCGACGAAGACTTTTTCCGGGATCGTTGCGTAGAGCCACTGCTTTTCGGCAACGTAGGCTTCGTAACGGTCGTCGACCTCGATCCAGTCGGCAAGGTCGAGCGGCTTGAGGCCGATCGTGAAGAGTTTGGATGAGCCGTCGTAGGGCGTGTGGGTGGGGAGCAAGTCTACCACTCAGTCGGTCGTTGGCGGCTGGTGTGCCAGATACGAATTATGTCGATGACGTCACCCGAAATTCGATAGGGAATGAGGTAGGGCAGGCCCGGAATCGACCACTCCCGCGAAGCGCCCCCCGAAGCAGGCCGTCCAATACCGGGACGCTCGCTAATCAATGTGATCGCCCTGTCAATTTTAGATTTAACTCCAAATGCCGCCCTTGGATTGTCCAATGCAATATAGGCTTCCACCTCGATAAGGTCGCGAATAGCGGCTTTTGTCAGCCGAATTTTCATTGGCGTTTCTTGGTGAAGATGTCTGGCTCGGGAGGTGGCAGCGGATTATCGGTGCCCCACGATTCCAGCCATTTCCGCGTTGCTTCCCACGAAACAAATTCGCCCGTCTCGTCGGCTTCCTTGATGGCCTCCTCGATCGCTGCCAGATAGGCGCGGCGCTCCGCCAGATGCGCCTCTACGGCCTCCTTGACGATAAAGGCGCTGGAGCGTTGTGTCGCCTTGGCGTATTCCTCGAGTTCCCTGCGGGTCTCGGGGGGAAGGCGTACGGAAAAGGTCTCGCTCGCGGCCATGGTGTGATCCTCGAACACGGGTGAACACAGGCAAACACATCGTAGATGGTGCAGCCCCTTCCGTCAAATTTTTGCGTCCAGGCCTGTCGCCGGCGCGGCCGAAATCCGCGCCTCGATCAATCCGCGCAGCGAATTGCCGACGTAGATTCTTCGTGCCGCCCAGAGATCGTGCAATGTCAGGGCGGCCTCTCGCGCCTTGCCAGACTCTAGCAACTCGCCGCGCAGGACGCCGGGCAGCAGCCCACACGCCAGTGCCGGGGTGAGCAACATTTCCTCGCCCATGTCGAGAAAGATGCTGGTGATGGTGCCTTCGCAGATTTCGCCGCGCTCATTGAGGAGCAGCATTTCGTCGGCCTGCTCGCGCGGACATTCCGCGCGGGCGGCTTCGTAGAGCGCCCGGCGTGTTGTCTTATGGCGCAGCAGCGGGTCGGACGAATCGAGCCGCGTGCCGGCGATGCGTAGCGTCCAAACCGTGTCTTCCGGGAGCGGTTCGAAAGGCTGTGTGATGTCGATCGCCGTACCGTCAGCGGCGAGCGCCAGCCGCACACGCAGCGGAACACGCTCACCCTCGCAATCGTGCAGCGCCTCGCCAATCTTTTGCGGATTGGCCAGGAAACCGAGGGCGGCGGCGGATGCATAAAGCCGCGCCAGGTGCCGTTCCAGCCGGATGAAGCCGGCGCCGGGCTCCCAGCGCAGCGTCTCGATCAGCTCGAAGCCGGGACCGTTCCCGTCGCGAATCGCGCCTTCAGCAGACATTCCTGATACTCCGACTCGGCAGTCGAATCGAAAACGATGCCGCCGCCGACATTGTAGACGGCCTCGCCGTCCGGAAAGAGCGAGATCGTGCGGATCGCCACGGAAAAGCGCATCGGTCCGCCGGGCGCGATCCAGCCGATTGCGCCGCAATAGACATCGCGCGGCGTGCCTTCCAGGTCGTGAAGAATCTCCATCGCCCGGATTTTGGGCGCGCCGGTGATCGAACCGCATGGGAAGAGCGCCGCAAACACATCGCGAATGGACAGATCGGGCAAGAGCTTCGCCCGAACCCGGCTAACCATTGTGTGCAGGGTCGGATAGGTCTCGACCTTGAAGAGTTCGGGGACATCCAGCGTGCCGACCTCGCTGACCAGCGACACGTCGTTGCGCAAGAGGTCGACGATCATGCGGTTTTCCGCCTGATTCTTCGGGTCGTTGCGCAGTTCTTCCCTGAGCCGTTTGTCCTCAGCCTTCGTCGTCCCGCGCGGGGCGGTGCCCTTCATCGGGTGGGTTTCGATCCAGCCGTCCTGGCCTATCTCGAAAAACAGTTCCGGCGAGCGCGACAGCACCACCGGGCCGCCGAGATCGACCAGCGCGCCGTATTTCACCGGCTGGCGCGCGGTCAGCGCCTCGAAAGCGGCAAGCGGCTCGCCGGTCCAGTGGGCGCGGATCGGGAAGGTGAGGTTGCCCTGATAGCAATCGCCGGCGCGCAGATGATTGTGCAGTTTCGCGAAGCGCTTTTCGTAGTCTGCGAACGTCCATGTGGCGCGGGCGTCGAAGATCGGGCCGTTGCTCGGTGCGCCATTCGTTTGCGCCGGCGGTATGTCGGACGGTCCGTCGAAGACGCCCAGGCAGACCAGCGGCGCGCGGCGGCCGTCCGGCAAAATGGGAACAAGCTTCGGCTCCAGCAGATAGCCGGCTTCATAGGAAAAATAGCCGGCCAGCCATTTTCCCTTGCGCCGCGCCGTCTCGGCCGCTTCGAGCGCGTTGTAGAAAGCGTCGGGCGTATCTGCCGAGATGATCGCGCGGGGGCGCTCGAACAGCACGGAACGGCCGGCCGGATCGTCGTGGAACAGGACGAAGGGGTCAGATGGCTTGGCCATTCAATCGGTCAATCGGAAATGAAGGTTTTCTTGGCGTTGGACGCCCGCGGGCTTCGTCCGCGACCGCATGTCGTTGCCGCATCGAAGGAAACTAGTCGCCACTCCGAGCCTTGCCTATTGCCAACTCGGAGGATGGAGGCTGCCTACCGAAATCCGAAATCCGACATCCGGCGCTGTCGTGGCGGCAGCGCCGTGTTTCAATCCAGCGCTTCCAGTTCGTCGATCAAGCCGGAAATCACCGAAAGCCCCTTGCCCCAGAAGGCCGGGTCCGAAGCGTCGAGGCCGAAGGGCGCCAGCAGTTCGGAATGATGTTTCGTGCCGCCGGCGCGCAGCATGTCGAAATATTTGTCCTGAAAGCCTTTTTCGGCGTTCTGGTAGACCGCGAACAGCGAGTTCACCAGGCAATCGCCGAAGGCGTAGGCGTAGACGTAGAAGGGCGAGTGGATGAAGTGCGGGATGTAGGTCCAGAAGCTCTCGTAGCCTTCGCGCAGTACGATTGCGTCGCCGAGGCTTTCCTTCTGCACCTCCAGCCAGAACTGCCCAAGCCGGTCGGCGGTCAGCTCGCCGTTGCGGCGCTCCGCATGCACCTTGCGCTCGAATTCGTAGAAGGCGATCTGGCGCACGACGGTGTTGATCATGTCCTCGACCTTCTGGGCGAGCATCGCCTTGCGTTCGCGCCGGTCGGTTGTCCGGTCGAGCAGCGAGCGGAAGGTCAGCATCTCGCCGAACACCGAGGCTGTCTCGGCCAGCGTAAGCGGTGTCGACGACATCAATGGCCCTTGCGCGCCCGCCAGTACCTGATGCACGCCGTGGCCGAGTTCGTGGGCGAGCGTCATCACGTCGCGCGGCTTGCCCATGTAGTTCAGCATCACATAGGGGTGCGCCGAAGGCACGGTCGGATGCGCAAAGGCACCGGGCGCCTTGCCGGGGCGCACCGGCGCATCGATCCATTTGCGGTCGAAGAAGGTGCGGGCGATGTCGGCCATGTCCGGCGAAAAGCGGTGATAGGCCGTCAGGACCGTGTTCTTGGCTTCGTCCCATCCGATCGTCGCCTGCGGGGTTTCGGGCAAGGGCGCGTTGCGGTCCCAGTGGTTCATCTTCTTCATGCCGAGCCACCGCGCCTTCATCCGATAGTATCGATGCGACAGGTCGGGGTAGGCTTTCTGGACGGCGGCGGAAAGCGCGTTGACGACATCCGGCTCTACGCGATTGGCGAGATGGCGGGAATCCGCGATGTCCTGAAAACCGCGCCAGCGATCGGAGATTTCCTTGTCCTTGGCCAGCGTGTTGGTGATCAGCGTGAAGACGCGCAGGTTTTCCTTGAAGGTTTTCGCCAGCGCCTCGGCCGCCTTCTGGCGGACTTTCGGATTTGGGTCCTGCAGCTTGTTCAGCGCTGGCTCCAGCGTCAGTTCCTCGCCGTCGACCTTGAAGCGCAGCGCCGTCATGGTCTCGTCGAACAGCCGGTTCCAGGCGCCTCGGCCGGTCACCGATTTTTCGTGGAACAATTGTTCGATGCGGTCTTCGAGCTGGTACGGCTTGTCCTTCCTGAGATCGAGCACCCAGGGCCTGTAGTGGCCAAAGATCGGGTCGGTATCGAGGGCCGAGGCGATCAGTTCATCATCGACCAGATTGAGTTCGAGTGCGAAGAACAGCAGATGCGCGCTGGCGTCCGTCATCTTCTCCTGCACGTCGCCATAAAACTTGGCGCGCTGCGGATCGGCGGTGTTGCCGGCGTAGACGAGGCCGGCATAGGAGGCGATGCGCCCCATCAGCTCTTCTAGCGCCTCGTATTCCTTGAGCGCCTGCCCGACCCGGCCGAACGCGCCCGCCGCAGCCTCGGACGACAGCGTTCCCTTCCAGCGCTTCTCGAAGGCAACCGCCTGTTCGGCGGCGAGCGCCAGGTCGCGCTTCAGTTCGGGAGCCTCCATGCCCGGATAGAGGTCGGCGAGGTCCCATTCCGGCAGGTCGCCGAGCGTTGCCGTGCCAAGCGCCGCGACAGCGGCATGGACTTTCCGTTCCGAGACAAAACGCATTGCAATCCCTTTCCGATCATTCAGGAACGGCCGCGGTTCGTAAGAAGTGTTCAGCCGGAACTTTAAACGCTTATTTAGGTCCGGCTGCCACTATCATCCAGACGGCATTCATGGCCAGATCGGTTTTGCGCTGATGTCGAAGGGTCCATGACGGCACGTATCCTCCTCGTTGACGACGATCCGGTGCAGCGGCGCCTGCTGGAGGCGGCCGTCACGCGGTTCGGCTATGTGGCGACGATCGCGACCGATGGCGAGGCGGCGCTTGCCGTGCTGGACGGCCCTGACGGCAAGGGTGTTTCCGTCGTCATCCTCGATCTCAACATGCCGGGCCTAGACGGCCTCGGCGTGCTCAAGGCGATGGCCGAGCGTGGCCTGGAACTGCCGGTGATCGTGCAGACCGCGCAAGGCGGCATCGAGACGGTGGTCAGCGCCATGCGCCATGGCGCTTTCGATTTCGTCGTCAAGCCGGCCTCGCCCGAGCGGCTGAAGGTTGCGCTCGCCAACGCGCTGAAGGTCGAGACACGCGGCGATGAGGTGAAACGCGCTGCGCGGCGCACCACCGGCACTATGAGTTTTGCCGACATCGTCACCCGCAGCCCGGCCATGGACAAGGCACTGCGGCTCGCCCGCAAGGCGGCCGGGTCGAACATCCCGATCCTGATCGAAGGCGAGTCCGGTGTCGGCAAGGAGATGGTGGCGCGCGCCATCCAGGGCACCAGCGACCGCGCCGGCAAGCCGTTCGTCACCGTGAACTGCGGCGCGATCCCGGAAAATCTTGTCGAATCGATTCTGTTCGGCCACGAGAAGGGTTCGTTCACAGGCGCGACCGAAAAACACGCCGGCAAATTCGTCGAGGCGAATGGCGGCACGCTGTTCCTCGACGAGATCGGTGACCTGCCGCTCGACGTGCAGGTCAAGCTTTTGCGCGCCGTGCAGGAAGGCGAGGTCGATCCGGTCGGCGGACGTGCGACGGTCAAGGTCGACATCCGTCTTGTCTCGGCCACCCATCGAGACCTGCTGCAGCAGGTAAAGGACGGCGGCTTCCGTGAGGACCTGTTCTACCGTCTCAACGTCTATCCGATCGTCGTGCCGCCACTGCGCAACCGGCGCGAGGACATCGAACCGCTGGCGCGGCATTTCCTGTCGCGGTTTTCCGCAAGTGAGACCAAGGGCCGGGTGCGGGCGATCTCGTCGCGTGCGCTTGCCATGCTGGAGGCGTATGACTGGCCCGGCAACATCCGCCAACTCGAGAATGCGATCTTCCGGGCGACGGTGCTTTGCGACGGCGACACGCTGAGCGAAGAGGAATTTCCCCAGATCAGGGCGCAGGTCGAGGGCACCGTCGATCTCGACCAGGGCAGCGGTCCGGACACCGATTCACCCGCCTATCTGGAGCCGGATCTGTTCTCCGACACGGCCGCTGCCGGGCGACCGCCCGCCGAAACGGCCCCGGTTGCCGGCGCCTTGCGGGCACTGGACGAAAGTGGCGAAATCCGGCCGCTTGCCGACGTCGAATACGACATGATTGTGATGGCGATCGATCATTACAGCGGACAGATGAGCGAGGTGGCGCGAAGGCTGGGCATCGGCCGCTCGACGCTCTACCGCAAGCTCAAGGAATACGGAATCGACCCGGAAACCGGGCGTTCCGAGCGTCCTGTCCCATAAAAGTCCAGTCTTCCGGCTAGGCGGCGGCGACAGCATCACGTAAGCTTCGCGTTGTAATCTTGTCGTTAACCACGTTATCGCTGGCGTGGATTTGGACAGGATATCGCCACGCTCTTACCGCATTTCGGCTTCAATAAGCTGGGATTAACCATTAGGATCGATAGTCGGGTGTCGAGAATCTTCGACTCTCGGGATTCAAATCCGGGGACAAACGGCAGTCTGCAAGGCCTTTTGATTTGATCAGCATCGAACGACACCAATCCCGGCGAGCCTACACGAACACCCGCTGGAAAAGCTGGCTTGTTGGTCTGATTGTCGCGCTGTGCGCGATGGCTTCAGGTCTTTCGGCGGCGAGCGCCGAAACCCGCACGCTGAAGCTCTATTTCATCCACACCAAGGAAAAGGCCGAGGTCACGTTCAAGCGCAACGGGCGCTACGATCAGGCCGGTCTCAAGAAGATCAACATGATCCTGCGCGACTGGCGCCGCAACGAACCGACCAAGATCGACCCGCGCCTGCTGGACCTGGTGTGGTCGGTGTATCAGTCCGTCGGCGCGCGCGACTACATCAACGTCGTGTCGGCCTATCGGTCGCCGGCGACCAATTCGATGCTGCGCAGCCGCAGCCGCGGCGTCGCCAAGAAAAGCCAGCATATGCTCGGCAAGGCCATGGATTTCTACATTCCGGGCGTTAGCCTCAAGAAACTCCGCGAGACCGGCATGAAGATGCAGGTCGGTGGCGTCGGCTACTATCCGCGCTCGGGCTCGCCGTTCGTCCATATGGATGTCGGCAGCGTGCGCCATTGGCCGCGCATGAGCCGCCGCGAACTCGTGGCGCTGTTCCCGAACGGCAAGACGCTGCACCTGCCGAGCGACGGCAAGCCGTTGCCCGGGTTTGAACAGGCTGTTGCCTCCTATGAGGCGCGCAAGAAGACCGGCGCGACCGCTCTGGCCCTGGCTTCCACCGGCAGCAGCAAGCCGTCGAAAGGCCTTCTGGCGATGCTGTTCAGCCGTGGCGCGGACGAGGACGAGGAAGGCGCCCCGGTCGAGGAAACGCCTGCTCCGGTCGTCGAGGAGAAGACGCCCGTAGTGGTCGCCAAGGCTGCGCCGGTAGCGGTCGCCAAGGCCGCGCCACCCGCGCCCGCCGCCAAGCCTGAAACGCTGCCGGGCATACAGATCGTATCGCCGGAGGAGGCCAATCGTACCGAACTGCCGGTTGCGGCTGCGCCGGAAACGGCGACCGAGCCCGAGGCTCCGGTTGCAGAGACGCCGGAAATGATCATCGCCGCCCTGCCTGCGCGTTCGGTGCCGTTGCCGATGCTCGCACCGCGTCCGAAGGCTGATATCGGGGTCACCGAGGTGGCCGCCGCCACAACAGTCTCGGAGGCAGCGGCCGCCGGCTACCCGCCAGCCGATATGCCGTTCGGCATGGCTGAGCAGATTCCCGCGGACGCAACTGCCGACCCGGCCGCTACGGGCGCAGTTGCCGAGCCTCCCGCACAGGTGGCGCTAGGCATTCCGCTGCCGACGCCGCGGCCAGCCCACGCGGCTGCGAAGCTGGCTGACGCCGCCGATCCCCAAACGCCGGACGATGTGCTGCTTGCGCTGGTTTCCGCCGAGCGCGATCCAACAACGGCAAGCGACGCTGCCGCAGTCCCGATGCCTGCCGGCCGTCCGGCCGACGAGGACGAATTGCAGATGACAGCGATTCCGTCCGAGCGTCCCGCTTTGCCAGGCGTATCGGCCGACGACCAGGCGGCCGTCGCGGCAGTCATCAAGGCCAACGACGCGCGTGTCGCGGCTCTGGCTTCGGTCACCGCCGGATCGTCGCAGCCGGCCGTAAGGGCTAACGTCGACCCCGGCACTGTGGCATCGCTCGGTGTGAAGACCACCCGCAAGGCGGCGCGCGCCACCGCTGGCGACGCCAAACCCGACCGCAAGAGCCAGGTGAAGGCGGCGGAGCCGACGGCTGCCCGCTGGGCGCTGAACAGCGACCAGATGGCGGAAGCCGCCGTTGCCAATACCACGGCGCCGTCATTCGCCTACAACGCAGTGGTGACCGCGCCGCGCGAGGTCTACACGATGGGCTTCCGCAAGGATGGCGAGGGGATACCCGATCCGAATCGCTTCACCGGCAAGTCGGTGGAATTCCTGTCGGTGGCGCGTTTCGAGTAATCGATCGGACCGGACGTGAAGGCTGAGATGAAAAAAGCGCCGGACCGCCGGCGCTTTTTTCGTTTCTGGAGAGGAGCAGATAATGAGGGGTTGGGAAGCTTGATCGTCGCAGCGCTATGGCCGCGATGATTTTCATCCCTTGCGGAGCGCGGAAGCCTCGTGGGCCAGTCCCTCGATCGCCGCCCAGTCCTTCGACTTGACCAGATCGTCGGGAGCCACCCAGGAGCCGCCGACGCAGACGACGTTGGGCAGCGAAAGATAATCCTTCACGTTCTTCTGCGAAACGCCACCGGTCGGGCAGAAGCGGATGCCGGCGAAGGGCGAGGCCAGCGACTTCAGGAAAGCCACGCCGCCGGCCTGCTCCGCCGGGAAGAATTTTAGGAAGTCTATGCCGGCTTCGCGGGCGGTCATCATCTCGCCAGGGGTGATCGCGCCGGGCAGCAGCGGCACCTCGCTGCCGGAAGCGGCCGTCAGTAAGTCGCGTGTGATGCCGGGGCTGACGATGAAACGCGAGCCGGCCTTGGCCGCCTCGTCGAACTGCGCGGCGTCGAGGATGGTGCCGGCGCCGACCACCGCTTCCGGCACCTCGGCAGAGGCACGGCGGATGCTTTCCAGCGCGCTCGGCGTGCGCAGCGTGATCTCGATCACCTTTAGCCCGCCGCGCGCCAGCGCCCTTGCCAGCGGCACGGCATCGGCCGCGTCGTCGATCTTGATGACGGGGATGACGGGCTGGCCGTCAAGCAGGGACAATAGCTTTTCGGTCTTGCTTGGCATCGGTGCGGTCCGGGGAGAGTTGGATTTTCAACCGATTTAGCAGAGCAGGTGGGGCAAGTCCACGAAGCGGCCAGGGATTTGGCGGCCGTGCGGGCGACCAATCCGCGCAGTCGGGCCGGATGCAATGCAGATGTGTCTGCCGCATTTGCAGTACAGGGCAACACTGGACACCGATCCCGCCCCGCCTTGAAAATGCGCCGGTGAACCGATACGGCCTGCGGCCATGACTTCATCCTCGCCAGAAAAGGCTTTTCGCGTCGCGGCGCTCTACCGGTTCTGCCGGCTGGATCGATTCGAGGACCTGCGGGCGCCGCTTGCCGCCTTCTGTTGCGGCAAGGGCATCAAGGGCACCCTCCTGCTGGCGCATGAGGGGATCAACGGCACGGTCGCCGGTCGTCCCGAGGCCATCGCCGCGCTGATGAAATGGCTGGAGGCTGTTCCCGAATTTGCGGGCCTCGACATCAAATACAGCTTTGCAAGCGACATGCCGTTCCACCGCATGAAGGTGCGGCTGAAACGCGAGATCGTCACCATGGGTGTCGAGGACATCGATCCGACCGCCAGCGCCGGAACCTATGTCGAGCCCACCGACTGGAACGCGCTGATCACCGATCCCGACACGGTCGTCATCGATACACGCAACGACTACGAGGTTCGGCTCGGCACTTTTCAGGGCGCGGTCGATCCGCAAACAAGGAGCTTTCGCGATTTTCCCGGCTGGGCGCAGGCGAATCGCGAGGAACTCGCGGGCCGCAAGGTCGCGATGTTCTGCACCGGCGGCATCCGCTGCGAGAAGGCGACGGCCTATGTGAAGTCGCTGGGTGTCGCGGACGTGTTCCATCTCAAGGGCGGTATCCTGAAATATCTGGAAGAGGTGCCAAGCGAGCAGAGCTGCTGGCAGGGCGAATGCTTCGTGTTCGACGAGCGCGTTTCGGTGACGCACGGGCTGGCGGAAGGCGAGGCCGAGCTTTGCCGCGCCTGCCGCGCGCCGCTGACGCCGGCTGACCGGTTTTCGCCGAAATACCGGCCCGGCATCTCCTGCGAACGCTGCCACGATCAGCGCAGCGACGACGACCGCGCCCGCTACGCCGAGCGCCAGCGGCAGGTGGAGCGCGCCGAGGCGTTGGGGTTGCCGCTGCCGATCGGCAGTTGAGCGCGGCGTTCGCCGACGCCGCGCCGGTCATTGCATTGTCTTGGTGGTCTGCCTAATTCTGATGGACCTGTGACCGTCCCGCGTGCCGGGACCAGCAAGCGGAGGACACGATGTTCGATCCCAAGAAACTGCTCGACGATCTGCTCGGCTCCAATGTGCCCGGCACGGGCGGCACGGTCCGCGATGGCGCCGGCAAGGCGGTGCAGATGGCCAAGGACAATCCGCTGGCGGCTGGTGCCCTGGTCGCCGTGCTGCTCGGCACGAGCACCGGCCGTTCTGTCACCGGTTCGGCCGCGAAGCTCGGTGGTCTGGCGGCGATCGGCGGGCTTGCCTATCATGCCTACAAGAACTGGCAGGCCGGCAAGGAGCCTGCCGAAACGGCCGAGGCCCAGCCGCAGATGCTGCCCCCGCCCTCGGACACTGGCTTCCATCCCGATAATGCGCCGCAGGGCGACAGCGAATTTGCGCTGACTCTGATCCGCGCCATGATCGCCGCCGCAAAGGCCGACGGTCATATCGACGACGAGGAGCGCAAGAAGATTTCCGACAAGCTTGGCCTGGCCGGCATAGGTGGCGACGCGGAAAAATTCCTGATGGCCGAGTTGGAAGCGCCGCTGGACCTCGATGCGCTTGCCGCGGCGGCGAAGACGGAGGAGCAGAAGGTCGAACTCTATGCCGCCTCGCGATTGGCAATCGAGCCGGATTCGCGTGCCGAACGCGGCTATCTCGACCTGCTCGCCGGCCGCCTCGGCCTTCCCGACGCACTGATCGACCATGTCGAGGCGACGGTGACGGCCGCCAAGGCCTCGGTACCGGCGGAGCCCGCCTCGGCACCGGCCGCGCCCGAAACGACCGCCACGGCAAACCCCAACGTCAATCCGCGCTGGTAACCGATACTATCCGGGCTCGCGCCGGCGGGCCCGGCCGAAGAGTCGGTTCATCCCCGCCGATCGCCCGGGACCACCCGTTCGAGCGCCCGCAGGATCGTGCCGTCGCGATCGGCCTTGAGATCGGCTTCGAGGAATCTCAGACGCCCGGCGATCAGAAGGTTCGCCAGGCCGTGCACCAGCGACCATGCGGTCAGGATGTCGGCGCGGCCCTCGACGTGATCGAGGGCGTTGTCGCCGCGCAGGTCGGCAACATCCTTGACCAGCACCATGAACGACTCGAAAGACGGCCTTGAAAACTCCTCGGATGAAAAATCCGGCCGGCGGGAGCCGAACATCAGCCCGAACAGCGCCGGATTGTCGAGCGCGAATTCGATATAGCCCTGGCCCGACGCGATGAACTGCGAGCGTGCGTCGCCCGGCGACTTGGCCTGGCGCTGTTTCATCGTGTCGCGGAAGCGGGTGGCAGCCACAGCCGCCAGCGCCGTCAGCAGGTCGCTGGTGTCGCGGAAATGATGGGCCGGCGCGGCATGCGACACGCCGGCGCGCTTGGCGACGCCGCGCAGCGTGAACCCCTCAATGCCTTTCTCGATCAGTTCCTGCTCGGCCGCAAGCAGCAGCGCCTCGCGCAGGCCGCCGTGGTGATAACCCGATCTAACCCGCTGCCCGGTCTCTTCAGTCATGAACCCAGATCCTTTGCCGCCTGTGCTTAGCACCACGGATTTCCGGGCTCAATCTTGACGGCGTAAAAATGAAGTTGACATCGTAAAGATCGTCTGCGATCGTCATCTTGTCGCTGTCAAGATAGGGCTGTCACGATGACCCCCGATGCCGTGTTCCAGATTGCCAACACGACGGCGCTGGTTGGATGGGCGGTGCTGCTCGGCAGTCCGCTGTTTCCGATCATCGCCGACCGCATCGCGGCATATGCAATTCCGCTGCTCCTGTCGGTCGTCTATGCCGGCCTGATCCTTGCCTTCTGGGCGCGAGGCGAGGGCGGGTTCGACAGCCTCGACAATGTCGCCCGCCTCTTCCAGACACGCGAACTGCTGCTCGCGGGCTGGATACACTATCTGGCCTTCGACCTGTTCGTCGGCGCTTGGATCGTACGCAAGGGCCGCGGCGAGTCCGTGCCGTTCCTGCTGGTCGTCCCTTGTCTGGCTCTGACATTCCTGTTCGGGCCGGCCGGTTTCCTGACTTTCGCCGCCATCCGCGCGGCGCGGGCCGGCCGCGCTGCAATCGCCTGAACCTGCCGCAACCGAGGAGCAAAATCCGATGTCCGCGATCCAGACGTTGCAATGGCCCATTCCCGAGGCCGGAATTTCCCGCTTCCTGAAAATACTGCACCTGTCCGAGCCAAGCTTCTTCGGCGCGGCGATCTTGATGCTCGTTGCCATCGCGCCGACGGCCTTCGCGTCGCTGACGGATCAGCGCAGTTTCCTCGGCATCGACGTCTGGACGAAGCCGCTGAAGTTCGAGGCGGCGCTGGCCGTCTATTTGCTGACGTTGGCCTTCTTCGCGCGCTTCCTGCCAGCCGGTACAGGCGAACGACGCTGGTACCGCGTCTACAGTTCCGTCGTGGTCGTGGCGATCGTCGCCGAAATGGTCTGGATCGGCGGGGCGGCGGTTCTCGGCACGGCGTCGCATTTCAACCGGGGGCCGATCGGCGGCATCCTCTATTCGGTCATGGGGCTTGGCGCCGTGATCCTGACCACGCCGCCTGCGGTCTATGCCTGGCTGATTGCCCGCGATCCGGCGAGCGGTCTTTCGCCCGTCGTCCGAGAGGCGTTGATCACCGGCCTTGCCTTGACCCTGCCGCTCACGCTGCTCACCGCCGGCACGATGGCCAGCATGGAGGGGCACGCTGTAGGCGGTTCCGGTCTCGACACGGGCGGTTTTCCGCTGATGGGCTGGGTTCGCGACGGCGGCGATCTTCGGGTCGCGCATTTCTTCGCCACCCATTCGCTGCACTTCATCCCACTGTTCGGACTGCTGTCGCTGGTGCTGTTCGGCCCGTCAAACCGCTGGCCTGTGAGGCTGTTTGCCGCTCTGTTCGTCGGTTTCGTGACGTGGACCTTTGTCGAAGCCCTGAGCGGTCGGCCCTTCCTGCCAGGCATCGGCTGAAGCTTAAAAAGCCGTGCAAATTGCGTTAACCTTTGGTTAACCCTTTAGGCGCATGATTCTCATCAGTCGGATCCGCTTTCCTCCTCCCAAGTGCGGTTCAGATCAGGGCGGTCGCCAATGACCGCCCTTTTTGTCGGACGGCTTGCCTCGCGCAACACGATCTGCAATGCGTCCGCCGACACGGAGGAAAATCATGAGCAACGGCAAGACGGCGGTGGTCACGGGTGCGGGCACCGGCATCGGCAAGGCGGTGGCGGCAACGCTGCTCGCCAACGGCTGGAACACGGTTTTTGTCGGACGGCGGCAGGCGATCCTCGATGAGGCGGTTGCCGCGGCGGGCGCCTCGGAGGCACGCGCGCTGGCTGTTTCCTGCGACATCTCGCAGGAGGCCGATGTCGAAAAGCTGTTCAAGACTGTCACCGGTACTCTCGGCCGCGTCGACCTGCTCTTCAACAATGCCGGCATGAGCTACAAGTCGACGCCGATCGACGAGATCCCGGTGTCGGTCTGGAACGACATGGTCGGCGTCAACCTGACGGGCTCGTTCCTGTGCGCCCGAGCCGCCTTCGGCGCGATGCGCCGGCAGTCGCCGCAAGGCGGGCGCATCATCAACAACGGATCGGTGTCGGCCTACGCGCCGCGCCCGGGTTCGGTGCCTTACACCGCGACCAAGCACGCCATCACCGGCCTCACCAAGACGCTGGCGCTCGACGGCCGGCCCTTCGACATCGCCTGCGGCCAGATCGACATCGGCAATGCGCTGACCGACATGGCGCGAGCGATGACGGTTGGCGTGCCGCAGGCCAACGGCACGATGGCGGTGGAAGCGGTCATGGACGTGCAGCGTGTGGCGGACGCAGTGCTGCATATGGCCAGCCTGCCGCTCGACACCAACGTGCTGTTCATGACCGTGATGGCGACCAAAATGCCGTTCGTCGGGCGCGGCTAGGTTTTTGGCCGTCCGCGTCACTCCGCTACGTCAGGCTGCTTCCGACCCGCTTCCCGCAAGCTGCGCGCCGGGGATATAGAGCTTGACCGGCCGGATTTCGTAGACAGCCGTCGGGTTGACGCGGCGCAGGCTGCGGGCGATCTCGACCGCAGCGTCGCGGTCTTCGGCCTCGATCATGTAAAGGCCGAGCAGTTGCTCCTTCGTCTCGGCGAAGGGACCGTCGATGACCATACCGGCGCCCGGCCCGCGCAGCGTAAATGCGTCCGTGGTCGAGCCGAGCCGAGCCGCAGGGCCGAACGTGCCCTGATCGACATAGCGCGCATGGACGGCAAGAAGGTCCGTCATCAGCGCCGTGGCCTTGTCCGGCGTCATCGCGTCGATGGTCTCTTCGACATGATAGGCAAGCATTGCATAAAGCATCGGTACCCTCTTCTGTTGGTCGGACGGTTGCCTGGCGGGCGGAACAGAGCCGGTTCCGGCCTTTTCCGCAAGCCTTCCATCGTTCGCTCCTGACATCGACGCCGGCTTGTCAGGCAGTCGAGGTTTTCTCTCGGAAGGGAGGAGAGCCTTGCGCGGAAAAAGATACCTGACTAAAGTCAGATAATGCAAATCGAGCAGATCAAACGAATTCGCAGTTTCAACCGGCTGGTCTCGCAGCGCATCGGCGCGCTTGATGAGAGCTATCTTTCGCGCGGGCGGCCGCTCGGCGAGGCACGGCTGATCTTCGAGACGGGGCCGGGAGAGGGCAGGGACGTGCGGATACTGCGCCGCCGGCTCGGCCTCGACGCAGGTTATCTCAGCCGGCTGCTGCGCTCGCTGGAGGGCCAGCAGCTCGTCGAGGTCGGCAGGGCGGAGGCCGACGGTCGGGTGCGCCAGGCGCGGCTTACCGAACGAGGATGCACGGAATTCAAGGCTTATGATGCGCTGTCGGACGAGCTTGCCGCGTCGATGCTGGCGCCGCTCGGCCAAGCGCAGCGCGAGCGGCTGGTGGCGGCGATGGCTGAGGTGGAACGGCTGCTGCGCATCGCGGCACTCGAGGTCACGGTCGAGGCGCCGGACAGCGACGAGGCGCGGTTCTGCCTCGGCGAATATTTT
Organism: Mesorhizobium sp. IMUNJ 23232; assembly: GCF_044326205.1. Lineage (NCBI taxonomy): Bacteria > Pseudomonadati > Pseudomonadota > Alphaproteobacteria > Hyphomicrobiales > Phyllobacteriaceae > Mesorhizobium > Mesorhizobium sp. IMUNJ 23232. Next base: position 26,716 of record NZ_JBIRCY010000057.1, on the reverse strand, counting down.
GCCGAACTGGCGCGGCGCTTTGAGGAAGGTTTTGATCTCGAACTCGGCAAGGCGGCCGACGTGGCCGAGATGATCCCTCCGAAAGGCTGGTTCGTGATGGCGCGCATCGACGGCGAGCCCGCCGGCTGCGGCGTGCTGAAGCGGCTGGAGGAAAATATCGGCGAGATCAAGCGCGTGTGGGTGGCGCCGTCGGCGCGCGGGCTGGGCGTCGCCTCGCGGCTGATGGAAAAGCTCGAAACCATCGCGCTGGAGGCCGGGATGACGATCGTGCGGCTCGACACCAACCGGGCGCTCTCGGAGGCTCAGGCGATGTACCGAAAACTCGGCTATTATGAGATCGAGCGCTACAACGACAATTTTTACGCCAACCACTGGTTCGAGAAGCGGCTATAGGCGCTGGGGCCAGCCGTTGTTATATTTCACCCACTTGGGGCGGAATCGATGCTTGACGCGCTTTGGCATGTTCGTGGTGGCGTCCTGATTATTGGAGACCGCAAGGAAGAGAGAATACTGCAGGAACTCAGTCACAAGCTTGCCGCGCAAGGCAAGGCTGTTGGGCAACTATCCGAGCGCTCAATCGAATTCAACGATTCACTTTGGAACATGATCTTTCCCAAGTGGCCCTACGATCCGTTGCAGATGATCAAAAAAGGGAGGGGTGCATTGGCGATTTTTGACCGAGGAAAAATCGCGGTAAGCAATTCCGCCCGGGGTCGTGTTCTTAGCTATGACGTCCGAATGCTGGACGCGGCGATATTCTGTTTTCTTGGAGCGATTCTTCTCGGCGGCTTCGCAGGCGTGGCCGAGGCGTCGATTTCAACCGCGATCTCGATATCCGCAGCTTCCTTCGCATGGCTTTATGGAATGAACTTCTTGGTGTCCTCATTTCGTGCGCGAACTTTCTTCCACAAGATAGTGGCCGATACGCCGTAGCCGTTAGAGCGCGACGAACCCCTGCGCGGCCGAAATCAGCGCCAGCAGGCCGAGCAGCGCGAGCACGCCCTTGCGGAACACGGCTGGGTCGGCGCCCCTGAAGCCGCGCGAACCGACCCAGACGCCGATGAGCAGCGCCGGCAGGAACATCAGGGCGCGGATCACGCTGTCCCAGGTGAGCAGGCCCTCTTGCGCCATCATCGGTAGCGCCATCGTGTCGGTGCCGAGGAAATAGGCGATGACCGAGGCGCGGCCAGCGATGTTGCCGGCGGGCGAGGCGAAATAGAACAGGATCACCGGGGGGCCGCCGGTGCCGAAGGCGCCGTTGAGCAGGCCCGACGCACCGCCGGTCGTCACCGAGGCCAGCGTGCCCGGCATGGTCTTCAGCGCAAAGCCGCGCCACAGCAGGATGGTGAAGATCAGCACGACGATGCCCAGCGCCACCTGCATGGGTGCTGCCGGCACGTTGGCGAGGAACCAGACGCCGAACGGCGTTCCAATGAGGCAACCGATCAGCAGCGGCAGGATCGAGCGCCAGTGGACGTCCTTCCATATGCCCGGCAGCAGATGGATGCTCGCGGCGATCTCCAGCATGAAGAGCGAAGGCACGACCTGAGCGGTCGGCAGGACCAACGACAGCGCCGTCACGGTCAGGAGCGAAAAGCCGAATCCCGAATAACCCCGCACGATTGCCGCGAGGAAAACGCACACGATCGAAAAGGCGATGATGCCGGCAGACATGCGCCACTATGACGTGGCGGCCGCCGGTTTCGCGGTCCAGATGGCGGTCGGCTTGAGGGCCAGAGAGCTTAGAAATCGGCAATGGGCAACTGCAAGCGCTGTCTCGGTGCTTGGACGGCATCCCTTGGAAAGTAGCGCTCCCAGTGGTATGTTCGTCAAATCGCAAATTTGTTGAACAGTGACAGCCATGACCAAGGCAGCGGCCAGACAAGATTCATCTTCAGCGGAGGAGGCGCAGTTTCATGCGGTGATGCAGGCTGCTGAAGATTCCGGACTGCTGGGCGAAAAGAGCGCGCGTATCGGTGGACGCATCAGCGCCGCCTTGATCGAGCGGGCCAAGCAGCGGACCGGCATAAAGACGAATACCGATCTTATAGAATTCGCTCTCGCCAATGTCGCTCTCGACGACGATTTCGCCAAGACCCTTAGGAAGGTCGCCGGATCGATCGACCCCAGCCTGAAACTCGGCTTCTGAATTGGCTGCATTCGACTTCGATGCCGCGGTCCGATGGGCAAGGCTCGCGCCGCTCAAGACACTTGCTCGGCGCGGCGACGAGCAGTTGCCGTTCCTAGAGGGCGCGGGGGCAGGCCAGGGACTGCTTCTCGATACCTGCGTCTATATCAATGCCCTTCAGGGACATCTCCCGGACCTCGTCCACGACCTGCTTGGCTTGCGTGTGAACAACCATTCCACGATCGCCGTCCAGGAACTGATGCATACGGTTGGGGTACTGGATCCCCGGCACGCCGGAACCCGTACTGCGGTCCGCCAGATCGGCCTGCTCGTCAAGACGATGCCGCCGCATCGGGTTTTCACGCCCGACCCCGATGTCCTGGGAAGGGCGGCGCTGCTGTCGGGCATTCTCTGCCGGCTGCAAGGCTATAGGAGCGACGACCGGCTTCGCGCCATGGCCGACTGCACGCTCTTCCTGCAAGCGCAGAAGCTGGGCCTCAGTGTGCTTACCGCCAATCTGAGCGACTTCGATTTCCTACTCCAATTGATCCCGGCCGGCAGGATTCTGTTCTACCGGCCGGCCTGATCCACCTGCGAATTCAAGCTTACTCAGGCCGCCTTCTCGCCAGCCTCCAGGAATTTGCCCACCCGCTCCAGCGCCCGCAAAATATTCTCCTCCGAGTTGGCGTAGGAAAGCCGGATATAGCCTTCGCCGAGAATGCCGAAATCCGGCCCGCCTATCAGCGCCACGCCGGTTTCCTCCAGCAACGTCGAAGCCAGCTTCTTGGCCTTCCAGCCGGTGCCGGAAATGTTCGGGAAAGCGTAGAAGGCGCCCTTCGGCGTGATGCAGGAGACGCCGGGCAGCGTGTTCAGCCCCTCGACCACAATTTTCCGGCGGCGGTCGAACGCCTTCATCATTGCATCCACCGCGTCCTGCGGTCCGTCAATGGCGGCGACGCCGGCATATTGCGACGGCGCGTTGACGCAGGACCAGCAATTGACCGCCAGCTTTCGCACCTTGTCGTAGAGGTGGCTGCTGGCGTCCGAATTCGGCCAGATCGACCAGCCCATGCGCCAGCCGGTCATCGCCCAGGTCTTCGACCAGCCGTTGAGCACGATCAGGCGCTCGCGCAGTTCCGGGAACTGCAGCAGCGAGCAATGCTCTTCGCCGTCATAGGTCATGACGTCGTAGATCTCGTCGGACAGGATGGCGACGTTCGGATGCTTCTCCAGACCCTTCGCTAGTTTCTCGATCTCGGCGCGCGGCGTCACCCCGCCGGTCGGGTTGGCGGGAGAGTTGAGGATCAAGAGCCGCGTCTTCGGCGTGATCAGCGCCAGCGTTTCCTCGGCGGAGAAGGCAAAACCGTTCTGTTCGCGGATCGGCACCGGCACAGGCTTCGCGCCGGTGAATTCGATCATCGAGCGGTAGATGGGGAAGCCGGGATCGGGATAGAGGATTTCCGCGCCGGGCTCGCCGAACATGACGATCGCGGCATACATGGTCGGCTTGCCGCCGGGCAGGATCATGACGTTTTCCGGCGAGACCTCGACGCCGGTGGTCGTCAGCGTGCGCCGCGCTACCGCCTCTCGGGTCGCCAGCAGGCCGGTCGCCGGCGTATAGCCATGATGGCCGTCGCGCAGCGCCTTGATGGCGGCCTCGACGATGTGCTCGGGCGTGCGGAAATCCGGCTGGCCGATGCCGAGATTGATGATGTCCTTGCCCTGCGCGGCAAGCGCCGTGGCGCGGGCGAGCACGGCGAAGGCGTTTTCCTCGCCGATGCGGTCGAAGGCGGCAATCGTTTGGAGCACTTTTCCTCCCCATCTGGTTCTAGCGCATGGTCCCGAAAACCCAACGACTGCCGGGGGAGATCATGCGCGACTTAAATAGTATGGTGCGCGTTTCTGTGAGCCTCTTGCCGCAAAGTCAATCGGAGCAAGGCCGACCTTGGATCAAGATCTGAAAAACTGGACGGCGAGGCCACGGCCCGAGCGCAAGGTTCTGGAGGGCCACTATGCCCGGCTGGAGCCGTTGTCCGCGGCGTGGCATGGCGACGGGCTGTTCGAGGCGGCGACCATTGCCAATGCCGACGAGCGTTTCCGCTGGCTCGGCGAATATCCGCCGGAGAACCGCGCCGCGCTGCAGCCCTGGCTGGAAAAGGCCGAGGCCAGCGAGGACCCGCTGTATTTCACGGTGATCGACAAGGCGTCGGGCAAGATCGCCGGCCGCCAGACTTTCTTGCGCATCGACACGGCAAACGGTTCGATCGAGATCGGCCATATCCATTGGGGGCCGCTGATGCAGCGCAAACCGGCGGCGACCGAGGCGCATTTCCTGTTCATGCGCTACATCTTCGACGAACTCGGCTACCGCCGCTGGGAATGGAAATGCAACAACCGCAATGAGCCGTCGAAACGCGCCGCGCTGCGCTTCGGTTTTCAGCCGGAAGGCGTTTTCCGCCAGGCCATGGTGATCAAGGGTGAAAACCGTGACACGGCGTGGTTTTCGATCATCGACAAGGAATGGCCTGCTCTCAAGTCGGCCTATGAAGCGTGGCTCGACCCGGCGAATTTCGACGCTTCGGGCCAGCAGAAGAAACGGCTGGAAGAGTTTCGCGCCGGCGGGGCCTGACAGCCGATGAGCCATTCGCACGACCATCCGGACACGGTCGATGAGGCCCACGCGGCGGGAAATGCGCATGGGCATGACCATGACCTACGCGGCGCCGACAAGAATCGCGTTCTTCTCGTCGCGCTGCTGACCGGCGGCTTCATGGTGATCGAAGCGCTGGGCGGCGTGCTGACCGGCTCGCTGGCGCTGCTGGCGGATGCCGGGCACATGCTCACCGATTCGATCGCGCTGTGGCTGGCCTGGTGGGCGTTCCGGCTGGCCGAGCGGCCGGCGACAGGACGCCACACCTATGGCTACGGCCGCGTCAAGACCCTGGTCGCCTACACCAACGGCGTCGGCATCTTCGTCATCGCGCTGTGGATCGTCTACGAGGCGGTAACGCGTTTCTTTTCGCCCGGCCCCGTGCTTGGCGGCCCTATGCTGCTGGTGGCGCTGGCCGGGCTTGCCGTCAACATCGGCGGTTTTCTCATCCTGCGCGGGGGGAATCGCGAAAGCCTGAACATGCGCGGCGCGATCCTGCATGTGCTGGGCGATTTGCTCGGCTCGGTGGCGGCGATCGTTGCTGCCCTCGTTATCCTGGCGACGGGGTGGACGCCGATCGATCCGATCCTGTCGGTGCTGGTCGCCGTGCTGATCCTCTCCACCGCCTGGTCGCTGATGCGCGAGGCGGCGCACCTGCTGCTGGAAGGCGCGCCCGCCAATATCGACCGCGACGGCATCGCCGCCGATCTTGCGGCCAATGTCGAAGGTGTCAAGGAAATCAACCACATGCATGTCTGGTCGCTCGACGGAGAAAAGACCCTGGCGACTTTGAACGCCCGTCTCGCCGAAGGCGCGAATCCCATTGCCGCCGTCACTGCGATCAAATCGAGGCTTGCGGCAAAGCACGGAATAGACCATGCGACGGTCGAGCCGGAATTTTCGACAGGCGCCGGCGGCGAAAACGAACATCGGCACTAAAGGGGGAAAAATGGCCGGAAGACTGAAGGGCAAGGTCGCGGTGGTCACCGCCGCGGGGCAGGGCATCGGCCGGGCAATCGCCGAGATGTTCGTCGCCGAGGGCGCCACCGTCTACGCGTCGGACGTGTCGCGCGACAAGCTGGAAGGCTTGGCGCGCGCCAAGAAGGCCAAGCTCGACGTGCTGTCGACCAGGGCGGTGGAGGCCTATGCGCAAAAAGTCGGAAAGATCGACATACTGGTCAATGTCGCGGGTTTCGTGCATCACGGCACGGTTCTGACAACCTCCGAGAAAGATTGGGATTTCTCCTTCGACCTCAACGTGAAGTCGATGCACCGCACGATCCGTGCCTTCCTGCCCGGCATGCTGGAAAGGGCGAAGGAAACGGGCAAGACCTGCTCCATCGTCAACATTTCCTCGGGGGCTTCGTCGGTAAGGGGGATACCCAATCGATATGCCTATGGCGCGAGCAAGGCGGCGGTGATCGGGCTGACCAAGTCGGTGGCGGCGGACTATATTCGCGACGGCATCCGCTGCAACGCGATCGCGCCGGGAACGTTTCGGTCGCCGTCGTGGGAGGACCGGGTCGAGGAACTCGGCAAGACCGTCGGCAGCAAGGACAAGGCATTGGAAATGTTCGTCAATCGCCAACCGATGGGACGTGTCGCCGACGCCGCCGAGATCGCGCCGATCGTAGTCTACCTGGCGGCCGACGAGGCTGCCTTCACCACCGGAACGGTGATGCTGGTCGACGGCGGATTCGCGCTTTGAGGACTTCGCACGCCGATGGATTTTGCGCCCTGATGACTCCTGACAACCGCAACGCCGCGATCGCGGCGCTGGTGATCGTGCTGGCCTTCGGCTTCGGCGCCTTCTACCTGCCGACGATCATGCTGGCGATCGGCAGCTATTCGCCTGTTATCGCTGGGATTTTCGCCGTCCTGTTCGTCGCGGCGTTCTTTCTTGTGTTCTGGCTACGCGGCCGCCAGCAGCGACGTCGCGGTCGCTGAGGGTCGTTCAAAAGAACTGATGTCATGCTTGGAATATCAAGCGTTTTCAATGAGCTGATCGGCATGTCAGGAGCCATGAAGCCCCACAAGCATGACATGAACTCTGTAGAAGCCTGACGGACCGTCCGTTCGGCGGCTCTCACGTCGACGGAACCAGCATTTCATGCACCGTGCGTTCGTCGCTATCCGGCACCGGAAAAATGTTTGCTGGCGTTCGTCCGGAAACTTACGCGTTGAGGCTGGCTCCGAGCAGCGCCAAGCCCAGTAAGAAAACCAGCGCCGCCCCGCCGATCTCGATCGTGGCATGCACCCGATTGCCGGTGCGGCCGTCGCCGGCAAAGGTGACCGCCCAGTTCTTGGCGGTGACGGCGAGCGTCGCGAGGATCGAAACGGTGATGGCGGTGCCGACCGACATGGCGACGACCGACAGAATGCCGCCGGCGAACAGGCCGTTGAGGAAGGCGAAGGAGAGCACGATCAGCGCGCCGGTGCAGGGGCGCAGGCCGACGGCGGCAACCGCCGACCAGGCGGTGCGCCAGTCGAAGCGGTCGCCGGAAATCATCGACGGGTCGGGCGCATGGCTGTGGCCGCAGGTTTCGCAGACCATGGTCTTGCCGGGCGCGCTGGCGTCGGCGGCCACAAAGGCATGGTCGAAGCGAAGGGCGGGGCGCGCTTCGATCGGTCCGAACAGGTTGCCGACGGGACTGTCGGCCTGCGCGGCTGACAGGCTGTAGGCTGGGCTGAGGCCGAACAGGCCGGAGAGCCGCGGCCAGGCCTTCGTCCACAACAGCCAGGCGCCGAACAAAGTGATCAGCGCGTAGCTGGCGATCTCCAGGAACCAGGTGGCGTCGGTCATCGAGATGGCGGTGCCGCGCAGCACCAGGAACACCAGCGTCATGACGACGATCGCCGTCAGCGCCTGGAGGAAAGCCGAGACGAAGGACAGCATGATGCCGCGCCTGAGCGCCACCTCGTTGGCCAGCATGTAGGAGGAGATGACCGCCTTGCCGTGACCGGGGCCTGCGGCGTGGAAGACGCCGTAGGCGAAGGACAGGCCGACCAGCACCCAGAGCTGGCTGCCGTCCTGGCGCATATTTTTCAGCGCGCCGGTCAGCGAGCGATAAAACCCCTGTTGCTGGACGTTGACCCAGTTCATGAAGCCGGAGAACAGGCCGGTAGAGGGCACCATCGCCTCGTTGGTGCCGATGCCCAGCGAACTCTGGGCGTGGGCGTGGCCGATGAAATACGTCGAGACGCAGGCGACCACGATCAGGGCGAGTGCGACAGGGAACATCAGCTTCGTCATGCCGTGCTGTCCGTCATCCATTCGCCTGGCAGTTGAGCTCGAGTTTAGTCGCAAAAATCTTGCTCATGTCGGTGCCGGTGGGGTCGTTGAAGAAGGCTTCGGTGAGCGTCGACTGGTTCTGGGCAAGGGCCTCGTCGGGATCGGGACGGATCACGCTCTTCTTGCAGTCGGCCGGCATGTCGACCACGGCCAGGTTGGCGTCGTCGGTGAAGTCGATCGCCGTATAGAAGGTCGGGTCGTAGACGCCGAAATCCACTTTTCCCGATAGCTTCAGCGGCGCTTTCGGCGTCGATTCAAACAGGATGATGAGCTGCTGGTCCTCGAAATTGGCGATCAGCTTCGGTGGCGGCTGCATCGCCACGTCCTTGCCGTCCTCGGTGACGATCTGGAAATAATTGTATTCGGCGAGCGAGGAATGGACGGTGTTGGCGACCTCCTGCAGCTCGGCGTCGTCGAGCTTCAGGTCGGAATTCTTGTCGAACTCCATCAGCACGGTGGAGGAGAACAGGTCGTCGAAGCGCCAGAGATGGCGCAGCGACTTCACCGTTCGGTCGGGATTGACCACCACGTCGAGCCGCGCCTCGGCGAAGACATGCGGATGCACTAGCGCCGGCGTGGCCGAGCCGAGAAGCATCGCGGCGGCCGCCGCCGCCTTCGTTAGCTGATGGGGAAAATGCATCCTCGGGCCTAGCTGATTTGCGAGGCCCGAGGATTACCAGAAAGCGGGCGAAAATGGGACCGGCCCGTGCGGCGAGAGTGACGCAGGCTGAAGCGGGGGGCCGTTCAGACCACGACGAAGTCTGCGGCGGTCAGCAGGGGCGATCCTGTGATGGTTGCGAAGCGGATATTGGTGAAGGCAGTGCCGGAACCGTCGGCGTCGTAGGCCAGCGCGCCGGTGTCGGAATTGTAGATGATGCGGTCGTCGACGTCCTTGGCGCCGGTCGCGGTGTCCTTGAAGGCGGCGGCATCGAGGGCGCCGAGCGCGCCAAGCGCCGTGAAGATCGCGTCGTCGAGATGGATCTTGTCGGTTCCCGCCTGATAGTCGGCGATGACGGCGACGTTGGTCGGGCCGAGCGCCGTCGAGAAGCGGAAATTGTCCACTCCGCCCATGCCGAACAGCACGTCCTCGCCGCCGCCGCCGTCGATCGTGTTGGCGCCGTCATTGCCGCGTACAAGCTGCACAAATTCGTTGCCAGTCAGGTTCACTGCATAGGTCGAGGCCAGCGCGGTGGTGTTCAGATATTCGATATGAGCACCGGCGGTCAGCACGAAGTCGACGGCCGCACTCACCCGGTCGGCGCCCTCGCCGTCGAGTTCGACGATCACGTCGCCGGAATTGTAGACCTGGAAATCGTCGTTGCCCTTGCCGCCAATCAGCGTGTCGGCCGCGCCCGTGCCGCCATCGCTCAGCACATTGTCGCCGGCATTGCCGCGGATCGTCTGGGCAAAGGCGTTGCCGGTCAGGTTGACCGCATAGGTGGCGTCGGCGGCGGTGGTGTTGAGCAGTTCGACATGCACGCCCTTGGCGAGCGCATAGTCGACGCCGGCCGAGACGCGGTCGATGCCTTCGCCGGCCTTCTCGACGATGACGTCGGCGGAATTGTAGACGATGTAGGTGTCGTTGCCGTCGCGGCCGACCATCTTGTCGGCGCCGCCGACGCCGCCGTCATGCAGCACATTCTTGCCATCATTGCCGACGATCGCCTGCGACAGCGCATTGCCCCTGAGATCGATCGCCGCCTTGCCGGTCGACGAACCGGTCGTCAGAATCTCGACATCGTCGTCGGCCGCCAGCGCGAAGCTGACAAAGGCCGAGACGCGGTCGGCGGCGCCGTTGCCGGCGGTCTCGATGATGGTGTCGGTGGCGCTGTAGACGAAATAGAGGTCGTCGCCCGTTCCCCCGGCAAGCGTGTCGTTCCCGCCAAGCCCATACAGCTTATCATTAAGAATGCCGCCGATGAGAATATCAGGCCCGGCCGTGCCGAGTAGTACATCACCGTCGCCGTCGAGGCCGGCGACGGTGATGGTCACTGTGGCGGTGTCGCCGTCGGAAAGCGTGTAGGTGAAGGTGTCGTCGCGCAAAAGGTTGCTTGCGCCCGAGAGCGAACCCGGCAGGTCGTCGAAGGCGCCGTTGGGGTCGTAGTCGAAGGTGCCATTGGCGTTCAGCGTCAAGAGCGCCCCCGACGCCAGCGTCACCTGCGTGCCGACATCGGCGCCGACACCGTTCACCTTGGTCACGGTCAGCGTCGAGTCCGGATCGTTGTCGGCGCCTGCCCCGTTGTTGGCAAACACATTGCCCGCGGTGATCGCTGTCGCCTCGTCCGTCGCGAACGTGTCGTCCTGGGCAACGCCGGCGTCGTCCACCGGCGTCACGGTGATCGTAAAGGTCTGACCGGCGATCGAACCGCCCGCGCCGTCCGAGACCGAGAAGCCGAATGAGGCGGAGGTCGTCTCGCCGCCATTGTGAGTGTAGGAAATCAGATTGGCGTTGACGTCGGCCTGGGTGAAGGTCGCATTCAACCCAAGCGCCACGCCATTGCGAAACAGCGTGCCGTTGGTCGCGACCGAGGTGACCGTATAGGTGATCGCCGCATCGCTCTGTTCGGTGTCGTTGAAGTCCAGCAGGCCGGCGCCGATCGTCCCCGAGGCGCCTTCCGCAAGTGTCAGCTCAAGATTGGCCCCAACGGTAGGTGCGGTATTGGCTGCCGCCGTAGTAAAGTTCAGAAACTGCGAATCGGTGATGCCGACACGCTGGACCCCGTCCAGCCGACCGAAGGTCATGCCGTCGGCGTCTCGGATCGCCCCGGTTGCGAACTGCAGGTAGTAGCCGGTGCTGCCGGCAAGCGTGGTGGCGAAGTCGATGGTGAGCGCGGCCGTGCCCGACCCCGTCACCCGCGCATCGTTGCCGGCAAAAGTCTCGACGATTGCGTTGTCGGACGCCCTGCGAAGCGTGATGTTGCCAGCCCCTGTGAAAACATTTTCGTTGAAGGTGAGGGTGACGTTGGCGCTGGTCGAGACGGAGCCGGCATTGTCGGCGGGCGTCGAGGAGACGAGGCGCGGCGGCGCGCCATTCTGCGTGTAGGTGGAATGGTCGCCCGCGCGGTAGAGCAGGATGTCGATGTCGCCATCAGCGTCGAAGTCGGCGATCTCCATATTATCCGGACCGAAGGCCGGAGGAACGGCAAGTCCGGCGAATGGCGTCGTGGAGAGGTCGGTCGTCAACGTGTAGCTGCCGCCGCCATTGTTGCGATAATAGGCTTCGGCACTGCCGTTCCAGAACAGCACATCGACGTCGCCGTCGCTGTCGAAATCGCCGACGACGGTCGTGTTGGGGTCTGTGCCGTTGGTCGACAATGCAGGGAAAGGCGAAGCCTGCTGGCTGTAGTTTCCCCCATTGTTTCGCAGATAGACGAACTGATCGGTATCGCCCCTGAAGAAAAGGATGTCCTGGTCGTTATCGCCATCGAAATCCGCGACCCGTGTGCTCTGCGGTCCCCAGGCGGGGACGGGGACGCCCGCGAACGGCGTCAGGGACATGTCGGTGATGCTGGTAAACGCGCCTGAGCCGTTGTTGCGGTAGTAGATTTCCTGGGTGCCGGTCCAGGCCACGAGGTCGACGTCGCCGTCATTGTCGAAATCCCCAGGCAGGAAAATATTCTGGGTCGCGCTCGTGAGCCCCGCGAAGGGTGACGTTCCCGTAACGTAGTGTGTACCGTCATAGGTGAGATACGTGTGGGTTCCGTTGGCGAAGTAAAGAATGTCGCGGTCGCCATCGTTGTCGAAGTCGGCGAGGACCGTATTGGACGGTCCGTAGTTCGGCGCGACAGCGAGACCCTCGAAAGGCGTCCCGGTCAAATTGGCGAAGTAGGTGAGCGTGCCATTGCCGTTATTGCGGTAGTAGGCGTCGCCCGAGCCGGTCCAGAAGGAAAGATCGTCATCGCCATCGTGGTCGAAATCGCCGGCCAGGAACTGGAAGGTGGTGTTGATCGAACCATTGCTTCCGGGGACGAGGTTCGTGAAGAGATCGCCGACGGTGTAGGTTATCATTGTGCCCTGCTCCCCAAAGCCGACAGTCTCCGGCCTTCCCGGCCGGTCGATCCGCACGACGTTTAACTGCGATGCCGAAGCGGCATCCCGATCCGATTCAGTCTTCACATATCTCGGGATGATGCCTGGCTCGGCCGCCTTCGGAACGGCACCCTGTTCCAGCGGCATATATGCCGCCGTTCCAGGTTTTCGCCCGAGGCGCTGGCGCCTGCAATCGTCCCCCCAAGCACAGGGTAGAGCATCCGCAGGGCTTGGAGAAGTGCTATTTCGCCAACGAGAAGCAATGGACTCAAGGCGTTAAGCCTCTACCGCGTTGCCGTCAGGGCCTTTGCCGATGCCACCCGGGCGGCTCCTTGATTGGCCGGTCGCAGACGCAAGCCGGTCAGCTCGAGTTCACCCCGCCCCGTTCTTCCGGAACCACTGCACCAGGAAATCGACGAAGACGCGGACTTTTGCCGGCAGGTAACGCCGGTGGGGGTAGACGGCGAAGATGCCGCCGCCGCGCGGGATGCGGTCGTCGAAGATCGGGATGAGCTTGCCGCTGGCGATGTCGGGTTCGGCGATGAAGTCGGGCAGCACCGCCCAGCCGAGGCCGGAAACGGCGGCGGCGCGCGCTGCCATCGGGCTGTTCACCTCGATGCGGCCGGTGACCGAGACGGTGGTCATCTCGCCGTCCTCGCCAACGAACGGCCAGTTGGACAGCCAGCGGCCGTTGGTGTCGATGACGCAGGGTTTGTTGGCGAGATCCTGCGGGCGGGCGGGCAGGCCGTATTTTTCGATGACGTCCGGCGAGGCGCAGAGCCGCACCGAGAAGGGCGACAGGCGCCGCGCGATGAGGGAAGAACTTTCCAGCCGGGTGATGCGGATGGCGAGGTCGAATCCCTCCTCGACGAGATCGACGAAACGGTCGTCGAGCTGGATCTCCAGCACGATCTCGGGGTGTTCCCTGGCGAAGTCGATGAGGGCCTGGCCGATCGGCGCGTCGGCGAAGGTGCGCGGGGCGGAGAGCTTTATGCGGCCGCGCACGTCGCCGGAGGATTCGCGCACATCGTCGGCGAGGCTGTCGATCTCGCGCACGATCTCGGTGGCACGGCGAAAATAGGTGTGGCCGGCCTCTGTCAGCGAGAATTGTCGCGTCGTGCGGTTGAGCAGGAGGGCGCCGAGCTCGTCCTCAAGCTCGCGCACATATTTGGAGAGCAGCGCCTTGGAGCGGCCGATCTTTCGCGCCGCGGCGGAAAAACCCTCGGCCTCGACCACGTCGATGAAGGCCCGCATGCGGGTGAGGGTGTCCATTCCGGTCAGCCCACTCCGGCATTGGCAAGTATCTTCCTGCCCAGCCGGATCAGCGCCACGTCGCTGTCGGGCGGTCCGACGATGGAGAGGCCGAAAGGCGCGCCGTGGACCGTGCCGAGCGGCAAAGTGATCTGCGGACAACCGGAAAGGCCGGCGAGGCAAAGCAGGTGCAGAGCCCGCTCACGATAGTTTTGCAATTCCTCGGGCGGCGCGCTTTTCATCGGCGAGGCGCCGGGCACGGTGGGCAGCACCAGCACCGCGCCGTCCTTCAACAGTTCCAGCATCTCGCCGCGAAAGGTGAGGCGGCGGACGCGCTCGGCATGGACGGTTTTTTCGTCGACGGTCTTGCCATAGCGGAAACGCTCGAGCGTGGCGGGCGCGACCGTATCGCCGTGCGCCTCCAGCCACGCGCCATGCGCGCCCCAGGCTTCAAACGCCTGGATGTTGCGGAAGCAGAAATAGAGTTCGTCGGGCGATGACGTGAAGGGCGGGATGGCGCGGCGCTCGATTGGCAGATCGACAAGACCCTTCATGCGTTCGTATTCGGCCGCTTCCTCCGGTCCGGCGAGAAATCCTTCCATGGTGTCCAGCGTGACGGCGCGGGTCAGTAGGGCGCGATGCGTGTCGCGGCCGAGCAGAATCTTGCCGACAGCCTCGTAGATCTCGATGTCGGCGGCAAACCAGCCAACGGTGTCGAGCGAGGAAGCGAGCGGCATCGTGCCGTCGATCGGGATGCGGCCCTGCGTGGTGCGCAGGCCGATCAGGCCGCAGAAACTGGCCGGCGCGCGAACCGAGCCGCCCGTGTCGGAACCGAGCGCGATGTCGGCCAGCCCGCCGGCCACCGCCGCCGCCGATCCGCAGGACGAGCCGCCGGTGTAGCGGCCGGGCGCTTTGGGATTGATGGGCAATGGAAAATGCACGTTCTGGCCGAACAGCGAGAAGACCAGTTCGTCGGTCACCGTCTTGCCCGCGAAACGCGCACCCGAATCGAGCAGAGCCTTGACGCATGAGGCGCTCTGCGCGGCCGGAACCGCTTCCGCGAACTTTTGCGGGTTGCCGCAGCCGGTGCGATAGCCCTCGACGTCGAATATGTCCTTGACGCCCAGCCTCAAGCCGTCGAGCAGGCCGGATTCCGCATGAGAAACAGCCACTTGCGGCAGGTCGAGGAAAGCGTTGAGGGCGTCGCGCGTACCAAGCATCGTTCACCGTTTCCTGTCTATCGCGGCAGAATTGTTCACGTCTCGAAGAATTGCAAGCGGGGTGCATTTTTTCGTTGATTGTGACAGCCAAGATTCCTATATCGCGCTTGCCCAAAGTCGCACGTGCCTGTGGGCGTCCCCCGATCCTCGGAATGGCGAGATGTCGGGACGGTACCCGGGAAGTAACGAGCCCGGTCGGTTCAGCGGCCAACCGCCGATCCGAGGACGTCTTGAAGCAACGACGGTGCGGGCCTTTCTGGTCTCTGTCGGCAGTCCAACGCCGACAATTACTGAAGAGGCACACCTTCATTGCCGGCAGTGCGGACGGGTCTCCCATCCAAGCCAAGGCAGACAAAGCGAGCGCGGACCGCAAGGTCTCAGCAAGCCGACGCGCGTGACGCGTTTTCGTGGTTCCGGGGTCTCCACCGGCTGGCGCCACGAGAAGCCGTCTCGCCCCTTTGTCCACCGCGGATGAACGCCCAGAGGGCGGTCCGCACCTTGCAATGAAGCGCGGGACAGTTTCCGCGCATCTGGAGAGACCCGATGGCCACGCAGCGCATCCTCGACTTCCTCGCCACCCGACGTCCGAACGGCCCTTGCCTGGTCGTCGACCTCGACGTGGTCCGCGACAATTTCCGCGCCTTCGAGAAGGCGCTTCCGGACAGCAAGATCTATTACGCGGTGAAGGCAAACCCGGCGCCGGAGATCCTGCGCCTGCTTGCCACGATGGGCTCGTCCTTCGACACCGCGTCGGTTGCCGAGGTCGAGATGGCCATGGACGCGGGGGCTCCAGCGGAGCGCATCTCCTTCGGCAACACCATCAAGAAGGAGCGCGACATTCTGCGCGCCTATAATCTCGGCATCCGGCTGTTCGCCGTCGACTGCGTCGAGGAGGTCGAGAAGATTTCCCGCGTCGCCCCCGGCAGCCGCGTGTTCTGCCGCGTGCTGACCGATGGCGAAGGCGCCGAGTGGCCGCTGTCGCGGAAATTCGGCTGCGTGCCGGCGATGGCCGTCGACGTGCTGCGCCGCGCCAAGTCCCTCGGGCTGGACGCCTATGGCGTATCCTTCCATGTCGGCTCGCAGCAGTGCGACCTGACGGCGTGGGACCGCGCACTGGGCGATGCGAAGAAGGTGTTTTCGACACTGGCCGAGGAAGGCATCGTCTTGAAGATGGTCAATATGGGCGGCGGTTTCCCGACCCGTTATCTGAAGGACGTGCCGGTGGCGCAGGCCTATGGCCAGGCGATCTTCTCGGCGCTGCGCAAGCATTTTGGCAACGACATCCCCGAGACCATCATCGAGCCGGGCCGCGGCATGGTCGGCAATGCCGGCGTCATCAAGTCGGAAGTCGTGCTGATCTCCAGGAAAGCCGACAATGACAATGTGCGCTGGGTGTTCCTGGACATCGGCAAGTTCGGCGGTCTCGCCGAGACGATGGACGAGGCGATCCGCTATCCGATCGTGACCGCGCGGGATCAGGACGAAAAGTCCCCGTGCGTGCTCGCCGGCCCGACCTGCGATTCGGCCGACGTGATGTACGAGAAGACGCCGTACCCGCTGCCGCTGTCGCTGACCATCGGCGACGAGGTGCTGATCGAGGGCACCGGCGCTTACACGACCACCTACTCGGCGGTCGCCTTCAACGGCTTCGAGCCGCTCCGATCCTACGTGATCTGACGGGCTCACCGTCCCTCGGATCACTTCCCGGCCGCCGGCGGCCTTCTTGGCGCATGGTCCTTTCCGAAACCGAAGTGGTTTCGGGGCCATGCGCAGGCCGGCGACGGGTTCGCTTGTGGAACAGACCTCTGCGGGTGAAGGATTTTTTTGAAATGAACGCAGTCGAAATCAATACCCTGGACTACACCATCCTTGCCGAGACCGCCGCCGATGTCGGTGAGCGCGAGGCTTTGCTCGACCGCGCCATGGGGGCCGGCCGCAAGCGCAAGTCGTCGGAGAAGCTGCGGCGCGGCCGCCGGCCTTCCGAGGGGCTGGCGTTCGTCGCCCGCGATGCGGACGGGCGTGTCGTCGGGACGGTGCGGCTGTGGGATGTCCACGCCGGCGGCGACCGCAGGGCGCTCCTGCTCGGCCCGCTTGCTGTCGATCCGTCAGTGAAGAGCGGCGGCATCGGCTCGGCGCTGATGCAACACGCCATCGCGGAAGCGAAGCGCTTGGGCCATGCCGCAATCCTGCTCGTCGGCGACGCGCCTTACTATTCGCGCTTCGGCTTCTCCGTGGAGAAGACTGGCCGGCTCGCCATGCCTGGCCCCTACGAGCGTCACCGCTTGCTGGCGCTGGAACTGGCCGACGGCGCGCTGGACGCGGTGCACGGCGTGCTCAGGCCCGCGGGGCGCAAAGTAAGGCCGCGGGTGGAACTCGCGCGCGCCGCGTAAGTTACAATCTCATGAGAAAAGGACCGGGCTGGTATAGCTCGGTCCGACGGCCATCTCCGGCGGGGTTGGGTGGAGATGGCCGTACCTGTATTCAGTCGCTGCCAGATTTAGAGCAACTGGCTCAACGCCATGGCGACGGTCATATCGCCGGTGACCTTGATCTTGCCGGTCATGAACGCCATGGTCGGGCTGATGTCGCCTGACATCAGGCCTTCCAGATTGTCCAGCGACAGCGAGATCGTGCAATCCGTCTCGGCATCCGTCGTGGAAATACTGGTTCCGTTGACGACGATCACGCCGTCCTTGCCCAGATCGAACTTCACCGACTTCTCGAAATCCGACTTCTCGACGCGTGGCCGCAGCCGGTCGACGATGTCCTGAGCGCTCATTTTAGTCTCCTGGTTGGCGTGGCCGGCAGATGGATTTGCCGTCCAAAATAGCGTGGCCGATCCCCTCGGCAATCGTGCCTTAGGTGAACCGGGCGGATGCAAATCAGACCGGCAGAGGGTTACGTCAGGCTGATATCGGCGGTCAACCGGTCCTTGCCGGCCTGCGACAATTCGTGGGGAAGCGAGCCGGCGGAAAGGGCTCAGTGCGCAGGGGCGGCATCGTGCCCAGCCTCTCCGGCATCAGCGGCGTCGGCGGGCTTTTCGGGGGCCGGCTTCCGGCGCTTGGCCGCGTTGTCGCGGATCTCGTCCTTGGTGAGATAGTCGACCTGCTCGACCAGAACCTCCTCGACGAGATCCTGCTTGACGCGCTTGTTGATGCCGTCGCGGATGCCGTTGCGAAACGCGTCGAGATCCAGCGCCGGCGTCTTGGTGAAATCCAGCGCCGGCATCGAATAGATGTAGGAATAGACGACGTCGGTGATCAGCGCGTCCGCCGGCACGGTTAGCTTGCGCAGTTCCGAGGGATCGACCGTGTAGACCAGGCGGGCGAGGAAATAGCCCTCGACCGAGGAATTGCGGATCAGCGGAACCGAGATCACGTCGGTCTTCACATAGTCGAGCCCGCCCATCAGCGACGGCGGCACGACTTCCGCACCGGATTTCGCACCGGCCGACTGGAAGGAATAGAAGACGGCGCCCAGTGTGGCGGCGCAGATCCAGATGGCGGCCAGGACGAACTTGATCAAGCGCCCCACCCGAACTCGCCAGCCGAATAGGTGCCGTCCGCCTCGGCATGGCGGATGGCGTTGCGCATCAAGGTGGCAACCTCGCTGACCGCGTTGAGATGGGCGCGGATGGCGGATTCGTTCCTGGCGAGCGTCTCGCGCAGCCGTTTCAGGCCGTCGCGATGTTCGTTGAGCATGTCGGCCTCGCCAATGCCCTTCATGGCGCGGGTGAGTTCATAGAGGTGGCGGCTTTTTCGCGCATTGGACGACTGCAGGTCGAAGTCGCGGTCATGTTTCAGCCCGTGGGTTTCCGCCTCCACAGCCTCCTCGATGCGGCCGATGATGATCGACAGGCTCGCCGGGCGGGCGGCGGGCGCGGTGTCGAAGGTCACTGGGCGGCCGGCCGGAATCTCCGCGGTGTACTCGGTCATGAGACGCTCCTGTACGGCTTCGGGCTTTCGGCGGCATCGCCGCCGCTGTCGCGCAGCGTGTTCGCCGCCTTGCGCTGAAGCTCCTGCACCAGCGCGTCGGAAAGGGCGGCCTGGCGATCCTCCTCGGTCTGTTCGGGACCGCGCGAGATCGGGCCGATGGACTTTACGGTCTTGCCTTCGACATAATGGTCGGCGAGCAGATGCGAGGCGATGCCGATGCCGCCACGCTCGGTCATCACATCGGCGATCTTTCCGGCCATCATGGATTTCCACATGTCGCCGGCGAGGCCTTTTCCATAGACCTGCTCGGCGTCCTTCGGCAGCATGTTCTGGACGAAAGTCTGCAGCACGACGGATTCGAATTTCTTGAAGGCGTCGGCCTGGCCGGTCGGGTCGGGGCTGCGCCTGGCGCCCGTACCGGAGGGAGAGCCGACGCTGAAGGCTGCGTCCGTGCCGGCCGGCACCGTCGCACCGACGCGTCGCGCCAAGGCGGCGCGCGCCGCATCCAGCCCGGACGGCTCGACGGCGCGGGCGACATCCAGCACGATATCGCTGGGTGGGGAAATGGCCAAGGAGAACGCTCCTCCGGTTTTGATGCCGGCATTGTGGACGCGAAAGCTTGCGGGAGCCTTGCCTGGGGAGCGCCGGCTAACCCTCCCCCTTGAGGGGAGGGTCGGTGAGCGGTCGGAGCGAAGCGGAGATCGCGAGACGGGGAGGGGTCGCTTCAGGATGGAGCACTGCCGCAGCGACCCCTCCCGGCCGCTTCGCGGCCACCCTCCCCTCAAGGGGGAGGGTCAGGGCGGCGCTGCCTTTCTTGCCAGCAGTTCCAGCAACTCGCGCTCGGTGCGGCTGCGCTCATCGGCCCGGCGTTCCTCGCGCCAGGCGCGTTCGACCATGTTGGCGCGGGCGGTGGCGATCGCAACGCGTTGCGCCTCGGTCTCGGCCAGCCGCAGATTGGCGCGCTCCTTGCCGAGCGCTGTCGCGATGCCGCGGTTGTAGACGTCCGGGAAAGTCATCGCCATGGAGCCTTCGGCGTCGAAGCGGGCGGCGAGATCTTCCGCGTCAGCGCGCGCCGCCGCCGCCGCCGCGACATGGCCGGCATGGCGCGTCTCGTGCAGCGCCTTCAGCTTTTCCTGCACGGCTAGCAGTTTTCGCAGGCGTTTTTCGCGCTCCGCCATGTCATCCGCCTCCGAAACTTGCCGCGAGAAACCCGTCGGCGAACAGGTTGAGCATGGTGGCGATGCCGAAGTAGAAAAGAATCAGGCCGCCGGCGATGACCATCGGCAGCGAGATGAAATAGACCGGAATCTGCGGCGTCAGCTTGTTGACGAAGCCGACGGTCAGGTTGACCAGGATGGCGTAGGCGATGAACGGGCTGCCGAGGCGAAGCGCGATCATGAAGGATTCGCCCATCGTATCGGCGACGTTGACGAGTGCTGCACGCGGATTGAACAGCGTGTTGAGCGGCGCGACCTCGTAGGACCGCACCAGCGCCTTGACGATCTCGTGGTGGAAATCGAAGACGAACAGCAGGAGTAGCGCCGAGAATGAGATGATCTCGCCGAGCGGCGCCTGCGGTTCGCCGTTCTCGATGCCTGGGCCGGCGACCCCGCCATAGCCGACCAGCATGGCGATGGCCGAGCCCATGAACGACAGCGCCATCATGTAGAGCCGCGCCAGAAGGCCGATCAGGCTGCCGGTGAGCAGTTCGGACACCACCATCGGCGCCAGCACCGCCGGCTCGCGGCTGACCGAGGGCAATATCTGGTCCCACAGATGGACGAGCAGCGCCCCCGACGCGGCGACCGCCACGAACAGCCGCACCTGCATCGGCACGCGGGCGCTGGACAGGCCCGGCATGATCATGAAGCAGCCGCCGATGCGGCAGAAGGCGAGAAAGGCCGCGATGACGACGCTTTCGGGCAGCGCGGTCACGAAATCGTGCCGAGGATGCGGATCTCCACGCCCTTGGCGATCTCGACATGGCTGAGCACGGGCAGCGTCGTGTAGAGCCGCTCGATGATCATGCGCACATAGGGGCGGGCGTCCGGCGCGGTGACGATGACAAAGCGCTCGCCGGCTTCCATATGGGCGCGGATCGCCTTCGCGGCGTCCTGGCCGAATTCCTCCAACTGGCGCGGGTCGATGTCGAACTCGCGGATCTCGCCCTTGGCGTCGCGCTTCAGGCTCTGGTGGAAGGCGAGGTCCCAGCGGTTGCCGAGGCGCAGCACTTTCAGCACGCCGCCTTCCGAAAGGTCGCCGCAGATCTGCTGGGCCATGCGCACCCGCACATGCTCGACGATCTGCTCGGTGCGGCGCACATGCGGCGCGATCTCGGCGATGGCCTCGATGATCAAATGCAGGTTGCGGATCGACACGCGCTCGGCCAGCAGCAGCTTCAGCACCGCCTGCAGGCCGGGATAGGAAATGTGCGAGGTGCAGATCTCGTCGGCGAGTTTCTTGTACTCCGCGTCCTGGCGGTCGAGCAGCGCCTTCATGTCCTTGTAGGAGAGGAGCTGAGGCAGGTTGTTGCGGATGACTTCCGAGAGGTGCGTGAGCAGCACCGACATGTTGTCGGCGTATGTGTACTGCTCGCGCTTCAGGTCTTCCGCGAACATTTCGGGCACCGAATAGGCGCGCATGCCGAAGGCTGGCTCGCGCACTTCCTCACCGGGGATGTCGGGCGTGTCGCGTTTGCCCAGCAGCACCATCAACTCGCCGACGCGCACCTGATGCTCGGCCACCACCGTGCCGTGGATCTTGATCTGGTAGCTCTTGCTCTGCAAAGCGAGGTCGTCGGTGAGTTTCACTTCGGGCACGACGAAGCCGTATTGCGAGGCGAATTTCTTGCGCATCTTGGCCATGCGGAAGGCCAGTTCCTGGTGCGAGACCAGCAGTTTTGTCGAGAGCTGCTTGCCGATCAGCAATTCGATCTCGGCGGTCTTGAGCGACGCCTTGACCGAGTTCTTCTCCTCGTCCTCCTTCGTCGCCGTAGCCTCGCGGGCGACGGCGGCCTGAGCCTCGGCCTCGCGACGTTGGCGCAGCGGGATGATGTAGCCGATCGCCGCCATGGCCAGCGCCAGCGAAACGAAGGGGAACATCGGCAGGCCGGGCATCAGCGCCAGCAGCACCAGCAGGCCGGCGGCGACATAGAGCGCGCGCGGATAGGCGCCGAGCTGGCCGAATACGGCCTGGTTGGTGGAGCCGCGGGTGCCGCCCTTGGAGACCAGCAGGCCGGCGGCGAGCGAGACGACGAGCGCCGGGATCTGGGTGACGAGACCGTCGCCGACCGACAGTTTTATGAACACGTCGGAGGCCTCGGCCATGCCCATGTCGTGGCGGAAATAGCCGATGGCGATGCCGCCGACGATGTTGATGGCGGTGATGATCAGGCCGGCGATGGCGTCGCCGCGCACGAATTTCGAAGCGCCGTCCATGGAGCCGAAGAACGAGCTTTCCTCCTCCAGTTCGCGGCGCCGAAGCTGCGCGGTCTTGTCGTCGATGACGCCGGCCGACAGGTCGGCGTCGATCGACATCTGCTTGCCGGGAATGGCGTCCAGCGTGAAGCGGGCGCCGACTTCGGCGATGCGGGTGGCGCCCTTGGTGATGACGATGAAATTGACGATGATCAGGATCAGGAAGACGATCAGGCCGATGACGAAATCACCGCTCATGACGAGCTGCGAGAAGCCGCTGATGATGTAGCCCGCCGCATGCGTGCCCTCGCTGCCATGCGACAGGATCATGCGTGTCGTCGCGATGTTCAGCGACAGCCTGAGCATGGTGGCGATCAGCAGGATGGTCGGGAAGGACGAGAAGTCCAGCGGCCGCTGGATCCAAAGCGCCACCATCAGGATCAGCACCGACAGCGCGATCGAGAAGGCCAGCCCGATGTCGATCATGAAGGCCGGAATCGGCAGGAACAGCACCGCCAGGATGACGACGATGCCCAGCGCGAAGAAGATGTCGCGGGCGTTGCGGGCGGGCGGCGCGGGGGAGAGGGTTTCTGAAATCGCCATAGGGACGGACCAACCATGTCCGGACGCCCATCGCGCCCACGCCAAGGCTAGCGGCGCAAGCTTGTGCGAGGGTGGCAGGTCTGGGCGGGTCCCAGAGCGCCGCTCAGGGCAATCGATCGAGCGACACCTGCTGCCCCTCATCCGCCTGTCGGGCACTTCTCCCCGTTGTTCCCAAGGCAATCGCATATCAGTCGGTTGTCAATGATCCTCCGCACCTCGCCTGCGGCGAGACGCGGAGGCATCACCCCCTCACCGCCTCGCTTCGCTCGGCACCTCTCCCCCTGCCCGGGGGAGAGGACTGCCGGCCGCGAGTTTGGCGCCAATCGTCGACGCAGCGATCCTCTCCCCCGGGCAGGGGGAGAGGTGGCCCGAAGGGCCGGTGAGGGGGTGATGCCGAACCGAGCCGGCGAAGCCGGTTCGGAGCGGATAATGTCCATATGCGATTGCCCTGCCGTTCTTACGGGGAGAAGGTGCCGGCAGGCGGGACCGAAGGACGGGCAGTGCGGACGGTCAAGGTAAAAACCCCCGGTATAACAAGGTTGGTTCAATCGATCGCCTTGACGCCCCGCCCGACGGCAATTGCCGAATGGTGGCGGGCCTGTTAATTTTTCCGTGTCAGGCGGTGAGATAGCGTTCCTGGCCTCCTCAAGATGAAAACAAGGTCCATGGCGTCTTCTCCGATCCGTTTCTCCAATCTCAAGATGGAATATTCCCCCTATCCGTTCGGGGTGATCGCGCCGGTGTTCGACGAAGCGCTCTATTCGGAACTGCTCGACACGTTTCCGCCGATGGAGCTTTTTCAGTTCCATTCCAAATTCGGGAACAAATATTCCCTGTCGGAGAAGAGCAATCGCCCGCAGTACGAGAAGTTCATCGCGTCGCATCCGGCGTGGCGGCAGGTGCATTCCTATGTGAAGAGCGACGATTTCGTGTTTTCGGTTCTCGATGCCTTGCGCAACCGCAACGTCGATCTCGGCCTCTCGCGCGCCGGGCAGTCGCGGGCCAAAAGAGTCCGCAAGACGCTGAAGAGCCTGATGCAGGGCAAGCTGCCCACGGTGGAAAGGCCGCTTTATTCCCGCTTCGAATTCTCGGCGCTGCCGGCCGACGGCGGCATCGTCATCCCGCACACCGATTCGCCCGGAAAATTCGTCACGATCGTCTTCTCCATGGTCAAGCCGGGCGATTGGACGGACAATTGGGGCGGCGGCACCGACCTGCTCGTAGCGAAGGACGTGACCAGGAGCTACAATTTCATGAACGCCCAGGTGCCTTACGAGGAAACCGACACCGTCGCCACGGTGCCCTACAAGACCAACCAGGCGATGATCTTCGTAAAAACCCACAACTCGCTTCACGGCGTCCGCAAGATGGTCGGGCCGGAGGGTGCGGTGCGCCGCACGCTGACCGTGGTCATCGAGCGCGGCTAGGGCTTTTCGCGAAAAAGGTGGTGACTTGGGTTTCTCCTTAAGCAAGCTTTTCCGCAAGAAGCCTCGCGAAAAACGCTCGACCGCGTCGCTCAAGGCAATCGCGGCCGCCGACGGAACGATCGCGTTCTACGCCGGAAAGTCGGCGGGCCGGCCGCGCTTCGTCTATCGCCGCCTTGCCCAGGCGCTCGACACGGCGGCTGGCCCGACGGAGCGTGCGTCCGCCATCCAGTCGTTTCGCGACGAGCTCAAGACGAACGGCAGCCGGGGCGAGGGGCTGAAGCTGCGCATGGTCCTGCCGCCCTTCCTGGAAAGGCGGCTGCGACCCGGCGAGCGCGCCGAGCTCGAGCCCTGGCTCGCGGCGCTGCGGGCCAGGCGCAGCCGCCTGCGCGATGCCTTCCCCGACTGCGCCGACGAGTTCAGCCTCGCGCCGGCGTTTCTCGACAGTGTGCTCGGTGTCGAAAAAAGTCCGGCGATCGAGCAGCGGACCCGCATCTTCACGATGGGCTCCTGCTTCGCGCGCAACATCGCGGTCTTCCTTCAGGCGAACGGTTTTACGGCCGAAGCCTTCATGCAGACCGAGGACCTGAACTCGCCGTTCTCCAACGCCCGCATGTTGAGTGTCGCCTCGGCCCCGCCCGGCGAGCGCCAGGCCTTCGTCGCGGACTGGATCGAGACGCTCTATCCCGAGGAGAGTTCCGAGCGCCGCGCGGCCCGGCGCGACGAGGCGCTCGGGCGGCTTTCCGGGCTGGCCGATTCGATTGCGTCGGCCGAGGTCGTCATCGTCACGATCGGCAGCGCGCTCGATTTTTTCCTTCCCGCCGGCGCATCGGCAGGCGGCGCGACGGGGGAAGGCGAGGTTGCGCCAAAATTCCTGCTGCTCGCCGACACCGAGGACGCGGACAAGCGGGCGGGCCTCGCGCAGCGCCTCAAGGCGCAGGGTGCGTCGTTCCGGCTGGGGACTTTCGCGGAGTCGAAAACCGCGATCGGCCGCTTCTACAGCGCGGTGCGCGCGCTCAACCCGCATGCGCTCTGCCTGTTCACGCTTTCGCCCGTGCCGATGGACAGCGCGATCGGCCTGCAGAAGATGGCTCCCGGCGGCGCGGCCGAAATCGACTGCGTCAGCAAGTCGACGCTGCGGGCCGCCCTGTATGAGGCGATGGCCGAATGGATCGCAGCCGATCCGAAGGTGCACTATTTTCCTTCCTACGAGATCGTCCGCTGGATTGCCCCCAACCTGCCGATCCAGACGTTCGGCGCCGAGGACGCCTCCGCCCGCCATGTCTCGGAGCAGGTGCTGAACGGCGTCTGCGACTATTTCCTCGACCGCTTCGGAATGGACCGAGTTGCCGCAAACCAGGATCCAAAAACAATGCCGTCGAAACACCCGGTGGGGGCTGACTAGGCAATATCTGGGCGATTTGCCTTGACCGCCCCTGCGGCCTCACTGTCCTGCCGGACATCTTCCCCCGTTTTCGGCTGGGCAAGCGCATACGTCGAAGACTAGCCGAGGCAATCCAAGACTGTCGTCATTCCCGACCTCGTGAGTGAAGCGAAGCGGAGCGGAGAGTGTCGGGAATCCATGCCTCGGATTCGAAATCACAAAGCCGATGCAGAACCGGTTCTATTCTACGATACAAAACCCCGGTCAAAGCAGATGCCACGCAATATCGTGCCAGTGCGGATTGTTTTCTTCAATCAACTTGACCTTCCATTGGCGCGGCCATTTCTTGATCGCCTTCTCGCGTTTGATGGCGTCAATCACCCAGTCATGTTCCTCGAACCACACCAGGCGCATGACGCCGTACCGGGCTGCGAATTTCGAACCCGTTCCGGTTCGATGTTGAAGAAGACGGCCCGCAAGATCGGAGGTCACGCCGGTGTAGAGCGTTCCATTCTTTTGCGACGCCAGGATGTAGACATAGCCCCGCCTGCCCATTGAAGAAGCTTAGCATGGTTTTGGTCTGCCTTCTCATCGAATGGCCAATTCTTTATAGGCTGCCGACGGATGAGCCGGCCCATGCAGTTCGATGTCATCCGGCGGTCGAGATGCGACGGCCCGTTGCCGGACCTGTTGGGCAGGGGCTCGCGCCGGACGTTGCTGAAGGGGCGCGGGGCTTGGCCGGACACAGACCGTTCTTCGTCGACTTTGGCTTCGCCACCTCCGAGGCATGGATTCCCGACACTCTCCGCTCCGCTTCGCTCGCTCACGAGGTCGGGAATGACGACATCGTTGATGCTTCAGGCTAATCGCCACCGTCTTCGTTTCAGCAAACCGCCACCTTCGTCGCTTCAGCCCATCGCCAACGTCGGAGATTAGCGGAAACGCCCCACGCTTCGTCATCCTGGGGCGGAGCACGAGCGAAGCGAGTGCGGAGACCCTGGGAACCATGCCGTACCGGTGACGAAACGTTCCGGCGGTCCCGATAACAGCGAGCAGAACATGCCGAAAACGGGGATGAAAAATCACCGCCAGACAGAAAATTTTCTTGGACACAC
This sequence comes from Mesorhizobium sp. IMUNJ 23232, assembly GCF_044326205.1. Lineage (NCBI taxonomy): Bacteria > Pseudomonadati > Pseudomonadota > Alphaproteobacteria > Hyphomicrobiales > Phyllobacteriaceae > Mesorhizobium > Mesorhizobium sp. IMUNJ 23232. The sequence goes on along the minus strand of NZ_JBIRCY010000057.1, from coordinate 269 downwards.
GCCGACAGTCACCACCAAGCCATTGTTTTTGCTGATTGCGCTTTCTCCCGCCTGACACGCGAAACACCGCCAAACAAGATTCTCATCCCCCTCCCCAGAACCTGCCTCATACTTGTCGCCGGTTCGGCTGCGGGAACGGAAGGGAGGCGGCAGTGGAGTTTGGAGACGCGAGTACGACGATCGAGCGATACCGGCAGGCGCTGAAACATATCCTGCTGATGCTCATCGGCATGGCCGAGATGGGTTTTGGCAGGCCGCTGTCGCTGGTG
>NZ_JBIRCY010000056.1:0-49569 GCF_044326205.1 Mesorhizobium sp. IMUNJ 23232 | reverse complement strand
CACGAGGCCGGGAATGACGACAGTCATAGTCTGCCTTAGCTAACCTTCGACGTTGACGATTAGCTGAAACGCAAGGTGACTGTCGTCATTCCCGGCCTCGTGAGCGACCGAAGGGAGCGGAGAGTGTCGGGAATCCATGCCTCGATGGTGATGATATCAAAGTCTCAACAGAATTTATCGTCGGTAGGTGCGGGAGCCTCTTCGATCCAAACGTCGATGTGTATGAAAGTGTTGGCTTTCCTCGCTCGGGCTTTGGAGGGGCGCAACTCACCAAGCCTTTGGACCACAAGCGGTTTCGATGCTGGCCAGCATCCCATAACGACGCCGAATCGTCGGTTTCCTGCTAACGGCTGACACCCGCCGCCTGCATTTTTCGGGCGGTTTTGCGGGGCGCCGATGGCAACACAGGTCAGGCATCCGATCTGGCTTCCCGCCGTGCGTCCGCCCGGCGCGCGGACCTTTGCCAGCCTCTATGCGGTGGAATCCTTCGCCCGTGCCACGGTCTCCAGCGTCATCCCGATACAGGCCTACGAAATCCTGGCCAGCAAGCAGGGCGTTTCGATCCTCTACACAATCGTCGCGCTGCTCGGCCTATCGGCCACATTGTTCATGCCGATGATCATCGGACTGTTATCGCGGCGCTGGGTCTACACGATCGGCACGTGTTTCCTGGCGCTGGGTTCGGCGCTGTTCGTCACCCACACGCTGGCCGGGCAGGTCGGCGGCATGCTGCTGCGTGTCATGGGCGCCAGCGCGCTGGCGATCACGCTCAACCTCTACATCATGGACCACATCCGCAAGGCCGACGTGATGCAGTCCGAATCGATGCGCATGGCCTGGTCGATGGTGGCGTGGACCGGCGGGCCGACGCTCGGCGTCTTTCTCTACACGCGCTTCGGCATCGTCGCGCCACATCTGGTGGTCGTGGCCTTCGCGCTGACGCTGATGGTGCTTTTCTGGTATTTCCGGCTGTCTGATAATGCCGTGATCCGCCCCGGCAGGACGAGGGCCACCAATCCACTCAGCAATATCGGCCGCTTCGTGGCGCAACCGCGGCTGAGACTCGCCTGGCTGATCGCCTTCGGCCGCTCCTGTTTCTGGACGACCTTTTTCGTCTACGCGCCGATCCTGATGGTGGCGACGGGGCAGGGCGAGCTTGCCGGCGGGCTGCTGGTGTCGGCCGGCAATGCGGTGTTGTTCACGGCGATCTGGTGGGGACGTCTCGGCCGGCGTTTTGGCGCGCGCAACACCATGGCGGCAAGCTTTTTCGCGCTGTCGGTAGCGCTGTGGCTGGCTGGTCTGTGCGGTGAAGGCTTTCCGCTCGCCGCCGGCCTGCTGCTGCTGGTCGCGTCCTTCTTCGCCGTGGCGCTTGATGCGCTGGGCTCGACGCCCTTCATCCGCTCGGTGCGCGCCTATGAACGGCCGCAGATGACGGCGGTCTACCGCACCTATCTGGATTTTTCCGAACTGCTGCCGCCGCTCGTCTATTCGATCGTGCTGGCCTTCGGCGGCCTCGGCGCGGTTTTCGCCACGCTCGGCGTCTTTACCGCCATTTGCGGCCTGATCGTCTGGCGGTATCTGCCGAAATCTATGTAGCCGCCCGGCGGTGGGCGTCGCGCACCCAATCGTGGAAGCGATGCAGGTCGTATTCCTCTGGCATCAGCACGCCGGCGCGATGCGGCCGCGCGCGCAGGCCGCGCTGGTTGACCTCGCAGATCGCGGCATCCTCCTCCAGAACCGTCCTGCCGAAGGCGACGATGTTGTCGATGTCCTTGGTTGCTTCTGCCAGCGCTTCGGGCAGGAACAGCCATTCGGAGGTCAGTTCCGTCCTTTCCGGCCCGAGGGGTACGAGGCGGACGGTTCTGACATAGTCGACATGGCCGACGATGAACATGGAGGGAAGATTCATCGCATAGTTCTGGCCGGCGGCGCGCTCCTGGTCGCTGAGACCGGTGAAACGATGCGCCAGCGCCGTGCCGTCTTCCGACCAGGTCTCGGCGCCCTGGCGCAGGCCTCCGGAAAATTGCGGCTCGTCATTGTCGGCGTGCAGCGCCCATTCCGGATCGTCGTGCCGGGCCATCAGGCCGCGCCCGTAGATCGGGACCAGCGCCGACAAATGTTTATGCACGCCAGGGCAATGCAGGCATTCGTTGAAGTTTTCCCAGAAGATTTTCCAGTTGCAGTCCATCACCTTGGTCAGCACATGGCCGGTCACTAGATTCTCCAACGGCCAGTTGGAAAGGTCGGCCGAATCGCGGTCGAAGGTAGTGGCCGGCGTGCCGACCGGATCGTCCGCAAGATTGATGAAGACGAAGCCGCGCCAGACGGAAAGGGCTACGGAGTAAAGCGGATAGTCGGCCTTGTCGAAGCCGGCCGGCAGCGATTTCGACGGCACGCGCACGAGGTCGCCGCGCAACGAATAGGACCAGGCGTGATAGGGGCAGGTGAGCAGCCGCGCCTTCAGCCGGCCTTCCGTCTCGCGGCAAAGCTGCGAGCCGCGATGCCGGCAGGTGTTGTGGAAAGCGCGCAGCTCGCCCCGGTCGTCGTGCAGCACCAGCACCTGCTGGGAGCCCAGCGTGAACACGCGGTATGCAAGCGGCTGTGCTAGGTCGGCCTCGCGGCAGACCATGACCCAGTTGCGATACCAGATCGCCTCCATGTCCCGCTCGAATTCGGCGGTTTCCCAATAGGCGGAGGATGGCAAGGTGGCTTCGGCCGTGGTCAGGCCGTTGTAGGGATCGCTCTGTGCCGATTCAGGGTTCATGGCGCTCTCCGATCGCTTGAGCGGATACCTCGCATCGGGCTTTGTCAACCACTGGCGCGTAGCTTGATGTTTTGCCGGAGGACCTTCGGCAGACGAGCGCAAGGAGTACGTCGATGCCGCGGATGTACAGGGTCACGATTGAATGTCTTGAGGTTCCTGACCAAATCGGGCCGGAAGGCTCGATCGATATCGAGTAGGAGTTTCGCGAACACCGCCCATGGCACATGGACCCGAAATGCACGTTCTCCAACGGCATCATGACACTTAGCGCGACGAATGATTTCGACGGCGATGGACGCGCATTGCTGGACGAATTTTGGGATTGCCTTGCGGCCTATGTCGGCGTGCATGGCGAGATGAAGATTGTCTCGGTCGAGGAGATTTTAGGTCGCGGCTCATGACGCAAACGACGTGGAATGCGCCGGGAATTGGTTTGCCGAATGAAGCGATTACGCCTATGGTGCTGGCGTCGTCGGTTCCGATGGGAACCAAGAGGGAATGCGGTGCGGGCTGTTTGTCCAATGCCGCGGCTGCCCCCGCAACTGTAAGCGGCGAGCCCACCCCGAATGCCACTGAGGTTTGTCCTCGGGAAGGCGGGGTCGGGCGAGAACCCGTGAGCCAGGAGACCTGCCGGCGACAGGTTTGGATCAATGGCCCTCGGGTGGAGGGCGGAAGGATATGGAATGAACACGGCTTCGACCTCTCTCGGCGTACAGGTCTCGGCATCGTCGCGCGCGATGCAACTGGCGCTGGCTGCACTCCTCGGCATCTTTATCGTCGGCTTCGTCGGCTTCTCGCATGTGGAGGCCGCGCACAACGCGGCTCATGATTATCGCCATTCGATGGCGTTTCCCTGCCACTGACGAGGATTTGACATGAGCATCTTTCGCAACGTCGTGTTCATCGCGGCGATCGCGGGGCTGTTGGCAAGCCTCGTGATGGCCGCAATGCAATCCTTCGCCACCGATCCGCTGATCCTGAAGGCGGAAACGTATGAAAACGCCGCCGAACCGGCTCACGACCATGGCGCGCCGGCGGCCGACGCCACCGCGCCGGCCTCCAGCGAGGCGGCTCCCGCAGTCGCTGCGCATGAACACGAGCATGACGAGGAAGGTTGGGCGCCCGCCGACGGTTTCGAGCGTTTCGCGTTCAACGTGCTTGCCAATCTCGTCAGCGGCTTTGGTTTCGCACTGATCCTGGTTGCCGTTTCGGAGTTTGCAGGCGGCATCTCGGGCTGGCGCTCCGGCGTGCTTTGGGGTTTTGCCGGCTTTGCCGTGTTCACGCTCGCTCCCGGGCTCGGCCTGCCGCCGGAACTGCCGGCCATGCCCACCGCCGATCTTGGCGCGCGCCAGGTCTGGTGGATCGCCACCGTCGTCGCCACGGCGGCGGGGCTGGCGCTGATTGCCTTCCGGGGAACGGTTGTGCTGTCGATCGTCGGCGTGGCGCTGATCGTCGCGCCGCATATCGTCGGCGCACCTCAGCCTATCAGCCACGAATCGCCGATCCCTGCTGATCTGCATCACCAGTTCGTGGTCGCTTCCACGGTCACCAACCTGATCTTCTGGGTGGTGCTCGGCGGTCTTGTCGGCGCGATCCGGACGCGGTTCTCCGGCTCCGCGGGTTCGCTGCGCAACCAGCTTGCCTGACAAGGCCTTGCTGACTTTCGTTCTCGGCGGCGCGCGCTCCGGCAAGAGTTCGCACGCCGAGACGCTGGTTACAGTCTATCCCGCGCCGTGGGTCTATATCGCCACGGCGCAGGCCTATGGCGACGAGATGCGGGAGCGTATCGCGCTGCATCGCGCCCGTCGGCTGGATGGATGGCAGACGGTGGAGGCGCCGCTTGATGTCGCCGACGCACTGGCCGCAGTGCCGGAGGGCAGGCCGGTCTTGCTCGATTGCCTGACGCTCTGGCTTTCCAACCACATGCTGGCCGAACATGAAGTCGAAACCGAGAGCCACCGGCTGGCCGATGTGCTTTCGCGCCCGCGCGGCCCCTGGTTTGTCGTGTCCAATGAGGTCGGGCTCGGCATCGTGCCGGACAATGCGCTGGCCCGAAAATTTCGCGACGCTGCGGGCAGGCTCAATCAGGCAGTAGCGGCTGTCTCCGACAGCGTTGTCTTCATGGTCGCCGGGCTGCCGATGCGGGTGAAATGAGATGAAGATCGTCGACGACGAGGAAGCGGCCCGCCACAAGGCCAAGATGGCCAAGCGCAAGGCTGTGCAGGATGCCGAGGTGGCTGGCAAGACCATCGAAAAGGGCCTGCTGATCGTCAACACCGGCCCTGGCAAAGGCAAGACGACGGCGGCCTTCGGGCTGGCGCTGCGCATGCTCGGCTACGGCAAACGGGTCGGCGTCGTGCAATTCGTCAAGGGCGCCTGGCATACGGGCGAACGCGCCGCCTTCGCCGCCTTTGGCGACAAGGTCGTCTGGCATTCGATGGGCGAGGGGTTTACCTGGGAGACGCAGGACCTGAAACGGGATGTCGCGGCCGCCGAGGCGGCATGGGCGAAGGCGCTCGAACTGATGGCCGATCCGTCGATCAGCCTGATCGTGCTCGATGAGTTAAACATCGCGCTGCGCTACGACTATCTTGACCTCGAAGCGGTCGTCGCTACGCTGACGAACCGCCGCGAGGGCCTGCACGTCGTGGTGACCGGCCGCAATGCAAAACCGGCGCTGGTCGAGGCCGCCGACCTAGTCACCGAGATGGGTGCGACGAAGCACCATTTTTCCGCTGGCGTGAAGGCGCAGCAGGGAATCGAGTTCTGAAACCCGGCGTCCCGCGGGTTTCGTAGATGAAATACCGGCCTTGGCGCGCGCTTGCTGGAAGCGGCAGTGGCGTGGCGCTGTCAAGTTGCAGCGGCAGATCCGACAGGACGATGGCGCCGGGGGCGAGCAGCGCGGGAAGATGGCGGCTGAGCACCGCACCTCTCACCAGATTCTCGGCGTCGTCATAAGTACCCATATCGGCATGCGCCAGCACGACCTTTCCCCGAAATCGCTCGGTGAAGGAGGGCAGCGTATCCGCGATGTCGCCCAGGACCAGCCGGTTGTCCGGAGGCGTGCAGTCGGCGATGCAGTCGACCTCGCGGTCGAAAACATAGATGTCGCGATCCGCCAGATGCTTTCGCAGATGGTCGTAGGTGCGGCCGTGGCCCAGCCCGAGTTCGAGCACGATTCCGGGAAACCCGGCGATTTCGCCAATGGCCCACCCCAAGCACGCACGCTGAGCCTCCAGCCTGAACAGCAGTTTGTCGAGGCGCGTCAGTTGATCTGTGGCGATCCGGTCAAGCATCATGCGGACCGAACAAAATTCGCGGCATTCGGTTCCGCTCAGGCGAAAGGCAACCGTTATCGGACGCGAATAGGGCAGGACAACCGCACCGTCTAACCGATTGTGATCATTGCCACAGCGACTGCTCCGGTCAGCGCAATCAGCAGCGCATCGGCGGTCCAATGAAGTCGTAGCGCCCGACGAATGTCTGCGGCGGTCGCCTCGCGGCGGCCGCCTTCGCCCATGAAGGCGTCTTCGACCATGACGCCGCCATAGGCACGCGGGCCGTTGAGCGCCAGCCCCAGGGCGCCGGCCATCGCCGCCTCCGGCCAGCCGGCATTGGGCGAGCGGTGTTTTTTGGCGTCGCGCAGCACGGCGCGCCAGGCAGCGCCGGGGCTGGCGCCGGGAACGAGGCAGGCGGCGGCCACCAGCAGCAGGGCAGTCAGGCGCGAGGCGGGCAGGTTGATGAGATCGTCGAAGCGCGCCGCCGCCCAGCCGAAGGCAAGATGCTTTGGCGTGCGGTGGCCGATCATCGAATCGGCGGTGTTGGCGGCCTTATAGGCGACGCCGCCGGCCAATCCGCCGACGGAGAGCCAGAAGGCCGGCGCGACGATGCCGTCGGAGAAATTCTCCGCAAGGCTTTCGATCGCGGCGCGGCAGATGGCCGCTTCGTCGAGTTTTTCCGGGTCGCGGCCAACAATCATCGACACGGCCTTGCGGCCGGCAGGTAGCCCTTCGCGATCAAGGGCTTCAACGACGGCCTTGACGTGGCTGGCGAGGCTGCGCTGAGCCAACAGGGTGCTTGCGAGGATCGCTGTGATCAAGATGTCGAAGGGCAGGGCGCCGAGGAAAGATTCCAGGATCAAGGCGATCCCGGCGGGGATGCCGACCAGCAGAATCAAGGCGATACAGCCCAGAATGCGACGGGTCGTGTCGGAGGCGGTCGGGCGGTTGAGCGTCCGTTCGAGCAGAGAAATCAGATGGCCGATCCAGATCACCGGATGGCCGATTGCGCGCACGAGACGGTCGGGATAACCGAAGGCGAGTTCCACCAGAAGCGACAGGAAGGCGAGCGGAGCGGACATGGCGCCTGCGGGAAAGATCGAAGCGGTGGACGACCACGGCGGCAGCCTGGGCCGGGCGCGGGCGCTGTTTCCGCAGGCCCCTCAACCCTTTATCGACCTTTCGACCGGGATCAATCCGCACTCCTATCCGCTTTTCGACCTGCCCGCCACCGCCTTTGCCCGGCTGCCGGAGCCGGGCCGGGCCAGGGATCTGCGTGAGGTTGCCGCGCAAGCCTATGGCGCGCCGGCCGCCCCGAATGTTGTGGCGGCGCCGGGGACGCAAATCCTACTGCCGCGGGTGATGGCGCTGGTGTCTCCGGGGCGGGCGAAGGTGTTGGGACCGACTTACGCGGAACACGCGCGGACGGCAGCGTTAGCTGGGCATACTGTCGAAGAAGTAAGTGATTTCAAGGATTTGGCTAACGCGGATGTCGCAGTGGTGGTCAATCCGAACAATCCGGACGGTCGGATCACAACACGAGCGGCACTGCTTGATCTGGCGGACGGACTGGGCCGGAGAGGTGGTTTGCTTGTGGTCGACGAGGCTTTCATGGATGTCGGGCCGATGCGCGAAAGCCTTGCCGGCGACGTTGCGCGACCCGGTCTCATCGTGCTGAAATCATTTGGAAAATTCTTCGGGCTGGCCGGCGTGCGGCTGGGATTTGCGGCTGCCGAACACGGGCTTGCGGCAAGGCTCGAAGCCGAGCTTGGGCCGTGGGCGGTCAGCGGCCCGGCGCTGGAGATCGGAATCCGCGCGCTTGCTGACGAAGCGTGGCAGGAGGAGATGCGTAGCCGGCTTGCAGGCGAATCCGAAAGGTTGGATAAACTGTTGGAAATGTTTGGTTTGTGGGTCGCCGGCGGGACCTCGCTCTACCGGTTCTTCGAGACTCCAACGGCGTCGGAACTGTTCGAAGTGCTTGGCCGGAATGGCATCCTGCTCCGCAATTTCAGTTGGAGCAAATCGGCGCTGCGGTGCGGGCTGCCGGCCGACGAGGCGTCCTGGAGCCGGCTGGAACAGGCGCTGGTAATTTGGAAGAATGGAAAGCATTTCAAGGGGTTGGCGTCATGATCTATGTGTGTTCGCTGGCACGGATTGAGGAAACGGTTTCGAGGACCGGCGCCGAATGGATGCTTTCGCTGCTGTCGGAAGGCACGATGGTGACGCGGCCGGCCTCGATCCAGGAGGACCGGCACTTGCATATCAAGATGCATGACATTGCCGAGGCGCAGGAGGGGATGACGCTGCCCGCCGAGGAGCACGTTCGCTCGCTGATCGATTTCGGTCATGCGTGGGACCAGCGCAAGCCATTGATCGTGCATTGTTTTGCTGGCATCAGCCGGTCGACGGCGAGCGCCTACATCATCGCGGCGGCACTTGCGCCCGAGCGTGACGAGGCGGAACTCGCGGCGACGCTGCGAAAGCTATCACCGTCGGCGACGCCCAATCCGCGGTTGATTGCGCTGGCGGATCAAATGCTTGGGCGGGAGAACCGGATGGTCGAGGCGATCCGCTCGATTGGGCGGGGTGCAGATGCTTATGAGGGCGTTCCGTTCGGGCTGGCGATCGATATTTGAGGCCGCCCGCACAGCGCCATAGCTGCTACGCGTCCTAGGTCATGTCTCTAAAGCAATGCCTTTCCAATGGTTTGCGGTCGGGACATCGGGTTTTTTCCGGAACAAGCCGGACATTCCCCCTTACAGGCCGGACATTTTGGCCGTTTTCGGCCCCCAGGCCGACGAGCGAGGTTCGAGGCCTGACCGAAGGCTCATGAAATATAGGTGTTCAGCGAAGCCTTTTGAACATCGGTTAGAAGGCGGATAAAACCGTCGGCCTGATGCACGGCGGTGAGGCGGCCTTTTTCGGCGGTGGCGATCGAGGCGTCGCCGACCACGCCGTGCGGGTTCAGGTCGGTGGCGATCCAGGCGAAGGCGTGGGTGCCGGTGTGGCGCAGCAAATCGAAGTCTTTCTCGGCGCGGGCGACGTTGGAGACGAAATTCTGCGCCTTCGACATGTCGACGAGGTCCGGCCGGAAGTGGAGCATCAGCGAGGTCTCGACATCACCGCCATGGATGCCGTGGCGGTCTTCGAGTTCGGTGTACATGCCGGCGGGCCGGCCGAATCGTTGCCAACTGGTCTTGACCGAAAGCATGCCGAAGCGGACCCGCAATTCGCGGGAGACGATCCCCATGATTTCCTCGTTGCCACCATGCGAGTTGACGAAGACGATCTTTTTCACGCCCGCGCGCGCGACCGAGGCGCCGAGTTCGGTCCATGCCTCGATCAGCACAGGGGCGGGGAGGGTGAGCGTGCCGGGCGCGTAGAGATGCTCGTTCGACTTGCCGACCGACTGCACCGGCAGGATGCGGATGTCGAGGTCTTCCGGCAGGCGGGCAATCACCGTCTCCAGCATGCCCTGCATGATGGTGGTGTCGGTGGAGACTGGCAGGTGCGGGCCATGCTGCTCGATGGCGGCTACGGGCAAGACGGCGATTGTCTTGTCCGGATCGATCGAGGCGTATTCGGTGGTGCGATAGTCTCCCCACCAAAGGCGTTTTGTCTCATTCATCGCGCCAAGCTCCGTCGGGTGCCGATCCCTGTTCGCATCAGGTCATATTTGAAGCCGGCAACTTTTGTAAGCGCCGCGAGTTTCGGAAGGAGACGCGTATGTCGATTGCGCTCACGGCAATTGGCCCAATACCATGTTCCCGGGAGGCGAAAATGGCAGTTATTTTGCTCGGTGCGCTGCTGGTCGTGGCGGGTGTCGTCTATATGGCGGGTGCCGCCATATGGCGCGGGCGGATGAGTGATGCGACGCCGGCGCGGTCTGGCGGTAGCGCGACCTTGGAGCCTGCTCATAGAGGCGTTAGATTCCTCGGCCTTGGCTCGAACTGGCCGGGTATTTTGATGATGGTCGTCGGCGCGATGCTGCTGCTGCTCGGCGGAATGGCCTTTTAGCCAGCCGCGATCACTTCCACCTCCACCTTGAATTCCGGCCGGGCGAAGCCGGAGACGATCATCAGCGTCGAGGCGGGGGCGGGGTTGGAGAACAGCCGGTCGCGGACATCCATGTAAGGGCGCAGATGAGCGCGGTCGGTGACGAAGGCGTTGATGCGTACGATGTCTTTCAGGCTGAGACCCGCCTCGGCCAGGATTGCCGCAATGTTGGCGAAGCACATCTCGGCCTGCGCGCCGGCATCTTCCGGAACCGAATCGTCCGCTGCGATGCCCAACTGGCCGGAGCAAAGCACCAGCCGCTTGCCGGGCGGCACCTCGACGCCATGGCTGTAGCGGGCGAAGGGCGGCTTGATGGTCTTGGGGGCGAGATGTCGCAAGATCTAGGTCCTCGTCTTTATACCATGCAAATTCGGTCGTTCCGTGGATCAAGTTGCTCGACCTTCGGTATTAGAGGCCGGTCGCCTGTTCCATCTGCTCGGGATAGCGCGTTCCCTCAATCGGAATCGAATTGGCGGCCGTGTCGATGTCGCGAAGATCCTCGGCGGAGAGCTGAAGCTCCAGCGCCTCCAGATTTTCCTCCAGGCGCGAAAGCTTCGTGGTGCCGGGAATGGGAACGATCCACGGTTTTTGCGCCAGCAGCCAGGCCAGGGCGACCTGCGCCGGGGTTGCGTTCTTGCGGGTGGCCACCGATGCAAGAAGATCGATAAGGGTCTGGTTCGCCTTCAGCGCCTGCGGCGTGAAACGCGGCAGTTTGCTGCGCATGTCGGCGGCATCGAAGGTGGTGCTGCCGTCCATCTTGCCGGTGAGGAAACCGCGGCCGAGCGGGCTGAAGGCGACAAGGCCGATACCAAGCTCCTCCAGCCCCTTCAGGATTTCGGGGCGCCGGGTCCACAGCGAACATTCGTTCTGCAGCGCGGCGACTGCCTGGACCGCGTGGGCGCGGCGAACTGTATTGAGACCGGCTTCGGACAGGCCGAAATGCCTGACCTTGCCTTGCTTGATCAGATCCTTGACCGTGCCGGCGACATCCTCGATCGGGACGTCCGGATCGACGCGATGCTGGTAGAAAAGGTCGATGACATCCGTTTTCAGGCGCCTGAGCGACGCGTCCGCAACCTCCCTGATGTGCTCCGGCCGACTGTCGACGCCGGAGTGCCGGTCGTCTCCGGCGATGCGGAAGCCGAATTTCGTGGCGATGATCACCTTGTCCCGCACTGGGGCGAGTGCGGCGCCCACCAGTTCCTCGTTGATGAAGGGACCATAGATCTCGGCCGTGTCGAAGAAATCAACGCCGAGGTCGACGGCCTTGCGCAGGAGTACGGTCATTTCGCGGACGTCCTTGGGCGGGCCGTAGGACGAACTCATGCCCATGCAGCCCAGCCCGATCGCCGAGACTTCGAGATTTCCGAGTTTGCGCTTTTGCATGGCGCCGTCCATTAGAGATAAATGTCGCGCGGGCAAGGTAGGGCCTTGCGCCATGATATTCCAGCCATGCGTGACCGTTTTGCCGGACCGGCCGATCGTCACCCCGCAGGGCTGAGCCGAGCGAGGCGCCCAGGCGTTTCGGCATCGTACTCGAGGATCCGCAAATTCTCGGCATCCGCCGGCGGAACGAAGTAGCGGGTGACCTCGTTGAAGAGCGTTTCCGGCACATGGCCGAAGTAAAGGCCTTCCGGCTTCGTCTCGTTGCGCTTGCGCAGGCGCGCCTTGCACGCTTCGTCGGTTGCGGTGATGACGTGCAACACGTGGTCCGCGCCGGCGCCTTCAAAGATGGAGCGCACCCATGCCCGGTCCTCCGGCGTATTGCCGGCGAAATCGAAGATGACCGGGATGCCCAATTCGAGCAGCCTTCCGGCATGCGGCTTCAATGCCGATTTCAGCCGTTGCGAATGATGAACAAAATCGCTGAGGCTATCGATCCGTGCATCGAGCAGCGTCAGCCATTCGTCCTCGCAGAAGAACACCGCCTTGTGTCGCACCGCCAGCTCGCGCCCCAGCGTCGTCTTGCCGGAGGCCGCTTTCCCACAAATGAAATGCAGGGTGCTCATTCGCCACGCATAGTCCGACCGCCCCGAGCGATCAATCCGTAGTTGCCTTCGCATTTGTGGCCGGCAACGGCTCATGGTTTTCGGTCATCCTCGGGCGCGCTCCCGCATGGACAGCGGCCTGTAAAATATGCACGATGCCCTCTTCAGAGGCATAGGCTGACGGGCGCGGTTTTTCGACGGACAGGTGGCGTGCATTCCCACTCAGAAGCGGGCTGCTGGCATACGGATTGCTTCTCGAAATATTGGTTTGAAAAACGCTCCGCGGTGTGCGCGGGCCAGACGAGGGTGGTGTCGATGAACGGGAATCTTGGAAAATTGTCGGTGGCGCTGGCGGCGCTCGCGGCTTCGGCTTTTGGCGCAGCCGCGGCTGAAAAGGTCACCTACATGACCAACTGGCTGGCCCAGGCCGAGCACGGCGGATATTATCAGGCGGTGGCTGACGGCAGCTATGCCGCCTGTGGCATCGAGGTGACCATACAGCCCGGTGGTCCTCAGGTCAGCGGCCGGCCGCTGCTGCTTGCCGGCAAGATCGATTTCTACATGGGCGGCAATTTTTTGCAGGCATTCGACGCCGTTCAGCAGGGAATTCCGCTGCGGGTCGTCGCCGCCTCCTTCCAGAAGGAGCCGCAGGTGCTGATGAGCCATCCCGGCGAGGGGCTGGACAAGTGGGAAGATCTGAAGAACGCCGAGCAGTACATCATCGGCGACGAGGGTTTTCAGAGCTATTTCCAATGGATCGTCACCGACTTCGGCTGGGACCCCGCCAAGCGTGTGCCCTACACCTTCAACCCCGCGCCGTTCATCGCCAACAAGAAGTCAGTGCAGCAGGGTTACGTAACGTCGGAACCCTTCGCGGTGGAGAAGGAAGGTGGTTTCGTGCCGAACCAGTTCCTGTTGGCGGACTACGGTTTCGCCACCTACGCGACCACGATCGAAGTCATGCAGGACACGATCGACAAGCGGCCGCAGGTCGTCCAATGCTTCGTCGATGGCTCTGCCAAGGGCTGGTACAACTATCTCTACGGCGACAACAAGGCCGCCAACGAGATGATCAAGAAGGACAATCCCGACATCACCGACGAGCAGATCGCGTTTTCGATCGCCCAGATGAAAAAATTCGGCATCGTCGATTCCGGCGACACGGAAAAGCTCGGCATCGGCGCCATGACCGACGAGCACATCCAGAAATTCTACGACACGATGGTGAAGGCCAAGGTGGTTCCGGCTGGGCTCGACATCAAGAAGTCGTATACTCTGGACTTCGTCAACAAGGGCGTTGGGCTCGATCTGAAGAAGTGAGGGCGATCCTGCATTTTACGGTGCGTCGTCCGGCATGAGTTCGGCGAACGGATTGGTGCAGCAGCAGGTCGAGGCAGACCCGCTGCTGATCCTGCGTGGGATCGGCAAGACCTTTTCCAGCGGCACGACGGCGTTGCGCGATGCCAATCTGACGATCCGGGAAGGGGATTTTCTGAGCCTGCTCGGGCCTTCAGGCTGCGGCAAGTCGACCGTACTGCGCATCATCGCCGGGCTGCTTTCGCCGACCTCCGGCGTGCTCGATTGGCGCAAGACGCTCGGCGAGGACTGCGTCGGCTTCGTCTTCCAGGAGCCGACACTGCTGCCCTGGGCCAACGTCTTCGACAATGTCTGGCTGCCGCTCAGGCTGCGCGGCGTGTCTCGGGCCAAGGCTGCGCCGGCGATCGGCGAGTTGCTGGAGCGGGTGCGGCTGACCGGCTTCGAGAAGGCGATGCCGCGCGAGCTTTCCGGCGGCATGAAGATGCGGGTGTCGATCGCCCGCGGGCTGGTGACAAAACCCCGGTTGCTGCTGATGGACGAGCCGTTCGCAGCACTAGACGAGATCACCCGCTTCCGGCTGAACGACGATCTGCTCGACCTCTGGCGGGACGAACGTTTCACCGTGGTGTTCGTCACCCACAGCGTGTTCGAGAGTGTGTTCCTGTCGAACCGCATCGTGGTGATGGCGGCGCGGCCGGGCCGGGTGTTCGAGGAATTGCCGGTCGACGCGCCTTACCCGCGCGACGAAAAGTTCCGCACGTCGCCAGAATATGCCGCGCTCTGCCGGCAGGCCTCCGACGTGCTCATCGGGGCGATCAACGCGACCTCGGCGGAGGTGGCGCATGGCGGCCGTTGATCAGCGCACCGGCAGGCTTATCCTCGATCCCGACGAGGCGCGACGGGCGCGCAGCGCGCGGCTGGAAAGCATCGGCAAATGGGTTCTGCCGTTGGTCATCATGCTGGCGGCGATCTTTATGTGGGACCGCATCTGCGTGTGGAACGAGATCCCGAAATACATTCTTCCGCGACCCGGCGTGGTGCTCGACACGCTGATAGCGGATGCCGGCCTGTTGTTCTCATCCCTGCTGGTGACATTGCGCATCACCTTCTTGAGCTTGTTGCTGGCGGTCGCCGGTGGCGTCGGGCTGGCGATCCTGTTCACCCAGTCGAAATGGGTGGAAATGTCGTTCTTCCCCTTCGCCATCGTCTTGCAGGTGACGCCGATCGTGGCGATCTTTCCGCTCATCAACATCTATGTCGACAACCAGACGGCGAAGCTGCTGCTCTGCTCATGGATCGTCGCCTTTTTTCCTATCCTGTCGAACACCACGCTGGGGCTGAACTCGGTGGACCGCAACCTGATCGACCTGTTCCGGCTGAACGGCGCGACGCGCTGGCAGGAACTGTGGCATCTGCGGTTGCCGGCGGCGATGCCGTATTTCCTCGGTGGGCTGAAGATCGCCGGCGGCCTGTCGCTGATCGGCGCTGTGGTGGCGGAATTCGTGGCCGGCGCGGCGGGCCAGTCGTCAGGGCTGGCGTCGCGCATCATCGAGGCGGGCTACCGGCTCAACGCGCCCCGGCTGTTCGCCGCGCTATTCCTGATCTCGCTTACCGGCATCGTCATTTTCCTGGTGCTGACGCTGGTGTCGCATCTCATCCTCAGGCGCTGGCACGAAAGCGCTGTGAGGCAGGAGGGGTGAGAGCAGAGTGAGCGCAGCGGTTAAAATCCCCACCGCCGGCTGGTATGTGCTGGGCAATGCGCGGCTGCATCAGTCGCTGACGCCGGGACTTGACGGTCCGTTCGACCGTGACGGGTTCGTGCTGGTCGACGTGGCCGTTGCGGAGGGACGGATCAAAGGCATCGCGCCACGCGGCGAGCGGCCGAAACCACCGCGCACGGTCGATCTCGCCGGGCGGATCGTGCTGCCGTGTTTCGTCGATTGCCACACCCATCTCGACAAGGGTCATATCTGGCCACGCATGCCCAATCCCGATGGGTCGTTCATGGGCGCGCTGGAGGCGGCAGGCTCCGACCGGCTGGTGCACTGGAATGCCACGGACGTGGCGCGGCGCATGGATTTCTCGCTGCGCACGGCCTACGCCCACGGCACGAAGGCGATCCGCACCCACCTCGATTCGATAGCACCGCAGGAGGAGATTTCCTGGCCGGTGTTCGAGCAAATGCGCGAAAATTGGAGCGGGCGCATCGAGTTGCAGGCGGCGAGCCTGATCGGCATCGAGGGGGTTCGCGAAGAGAAATGGTTCGGGAAGCTGGCGCGACGGGTGGCGGCGGCGAAGGGCGTGCTGGGCGCGGTGACCTATATGGTGCCGGATCTCGATGCATTGCTCGACCGCGTGTTCGGGACCGCGGTGGAACTCGGGCTGGATCTCGACTTCCATGCCGACGAGACGGATGACCTCGCCGCCGTGTCGCTACGCCATATCGCCGAGGCTGTGCTGCGCCACAAATTCGAAGGAAAAATCCTGGTCGGCCATTGCTGCGCGCTGTCGCGCCAGCCGGACCGCGAGGTGAAGGATACGCTGGACAAGGTGGCAGAGGCAGGCCTGAGCGTCGTGTCCCTGCCGATGTGCAATCTTTATCTCCAGGACCGGCGGCAGGACGGCACCACGCCGCGCTGGCGTGGAGTGACGCTGCTGCATGAGATGAAGGCGCGCGGCATTCCGGTGGCGGTCGCCTCCGACAACACGCGCGATCCGTTCTATGCCTATGGCGACCTCGACATGCTGGAAGTCTATCGGATGGCGACGCGCATCCTGCACTTCGACCATCCCGTCGCCGATTGGCCGCGCGCTGTGGCAGCTACACCGGCTGATATGATGGGCTTGGACGGGGTGGGGAAGATGATGGTCGGCGGGCCGGCCGATCTCGTGATCTTCCGGGGCCGCAACTGGACCGAGCTTTTGTCGCGCCCGGAAGCCGACCGTATTGTGGTACGCGACGGCCGGGCGATTGACCGGAGGCTGCCTGACTATGAAGAGCTGGACGACCTGATGGGGGGAACGAATGGACATCGCGGTGCTGAAGCCTGACCTCGAAGGGCTGAAGATCGAGGACAATCCGGCGATCGTCCAGCAGAAGAGCCGCGACTTCTACTGGTACAGCCCGGTGTTGAAACGGCAACTCGATCATGTGACCGGCGATCTGGTCGTGTCGCCGAAGAGCGAGACCGAGGTGATCCGTGTGCTGGCGGCCTGCCACCGCCACGGCATACCGGTGACCCCGCGCGGCACGGGCACCGGCAATTACGGGCAGGCGATGCCGCTGTCGGGCGGCGTCATCCTCAACCTTGCCGAGATGAATGCGGTGAAGTCGATCTCTACCGGGCGCGCCGTGCTGGAGCCGGGCGCGGTGCTGGCCGACATCGACAAGGCGACGAAGGCGGATTCGGCGCAGGAATTGCGCCTGCATCCCTCGACCTACCATACCGCCTCGATCGGCGGCTTCATCGCCGGCGGATCGGGCGGCGTCGGTTCGATCAATTTCGGAGGGCTGCGCGACTTCGGCAATGTGATCCGGCTGCGCGTCGTCACGATGGAGGCCGAACCGAAGGTTTTGGAACTGACCGGCGAGGACCTGCACAAGGTCACCCATGCCTACGGCACCAACGGCATCATCACCGAGGTGGAGATGCCGCTAACCGCCTCCTACGACTGGGTAGACGTCATCGTCGGTTTCGACCGCTTTGCCGACGCTGCGCGCTACGGCAACGCGCTCGGGTGCCAGGACGGAATCCTGACCAAGCTCATCACGCCGGTGGCCGCACCCGCGCCGTGGCTCTACTTCAAGCGGCACCAGAAGTTCCTGAAGGAGCACCAGAGCGTCGTCATCTGCATGGTGGCGCCGCACGCGCTCGACGCTTTCCGCGCCTTCACGCGTCGCGAGAAGGGAGAGATCGTCTACGACGCCTCGCTGGTCGAGGACCGGAAGGGCATTCCGCCGGCGTACGAACTCGCCTGGAACCACACGACGCTCAGGGCGCTGCGTGTCGATCCGTCGATCACCTACCTGCAGTCGCTTTACCCGTTCCCGGATCAGCTTAAACTGGTCGAAAAAGTCGATGGCATGTTTCCGGGGGAAGTCATGTCGCATCTCGAATTCGTACGCTTCGACGGCAACATCACCTGCTTCGGACTGCCGCTGGTGAAATTCACCACCGAGGAGCGGCTGGACGAGATCATCCGCACCTATGAGGAAAACGGCTGCCCGATCTTCAACCCGCATCGCTACACGCTGGAAGAGGGCGGCATGAAGCAGACCGACGACATCCAGCTTGCCTTCAAGCGCCAGGCCGACCCGCAGGGGTTGCTCAATCCGGGCAAGATGATCGCCTGGGAGCATCCGGAGTATGATTATCGAAGCGGCAAGACGTTTTTGTTCAAGGGGTTGGAGCGGGCGGGATAGTCTGTTTCAATGTCGAGGTCGCGTTCCTTCGCACCCCCCTCTGTCCTGTCGGACATCTCCCCCTCACGGGGGGAGATTGGCAGCTTCGATCTTGCCGCTTATCCTACCGCGTTGGCGATTGGCGAAAAGCAAGCGGCCGACGCAATCTGCCCCCTTGAGGGGGAGATGTCCGACAGGACAGAGGGGGGTGCGAAGGAACGCGATTCAGCCACCCGTGATACAGGCGCACATAGCGCGCGTCATGCAGGCCGCGCATGAAAATCCTCGTGCTGCACGCCCATCCGGTCGAGACGAGTTTTAACGCCGCGCTGCACCGGCTGATCGTCGAGCGGCTGGAGAAACGGGGACACGAGATCGACGACTGCGACCTCTACGCCGAAAACTTCGAGCCGCGGCTGAGTGCAGCCGAGCGGCTTGCCTATCACGATCCGCGAACGCATGACGAGGCGATCGCGCCTTATGTCGAACGGCTCAAAAGCGCGGAAGGCCTCGTACTCTGCTATCCCGTGTGGAACTACGGCTATCCTGCGATCCTGAAGGGCTATTTCGACCGTGTGTTCCTGCCCGGCGTCTCTTTCGAGCTGGTTGCCGGCAAGGTGCGGCCATCGCTGCACAACATTTGCAAGGTTGCGGTGGTGACAACCTATGGCGGCAGTTGGTTCCGGGCGGCGCTGATGGGCAACCCGCCGCGCAAGCTCGTCAACCGCGTGCTTCGCGCGACGGTAAAACCTGGCGCGCCGGTCAGCTATCTCGCGCATTACTCAATGAACCTTTCCACCGACGCCTCGCGAAAGGCCTTCATGGACAAGGTGGCGGCCAGGATGGATTCTTTCTGAATGCGCGTTCTGGTCGTCTATTGCCACCCGGTGCCGGAGAGCTTTTGCGCCTCGCTCCGCGACGCGGCGGTGGCGACGCTGACGGGCCGAGGCGACGAAGTCCGGCTGGTCGACCTCTATGCGGAGGGCTTCGATCCGGTCATGCGGCCCGAGGAACGGCGGCGCTATAATGACGGGCCGCCAGCCGATCCGGCGCTGACACCCTATGTCGAGCAGCTAAAATGGGCGGAGGCCGTGCTGTTCGTCTATCCGACGTGGTGGTACGGCCTGCCGGCCATGCTGAAGGGTTTTTTCGACCGCGTCTGGGCGACGGGCGTGGTGTTCGATCTCGCGCCGCAGGGCGGCATCGTTTCGCGCATCCCGCATATCCGCCGCATCGGCGTCGTCACAACCTGCGGCGCGAACCGATTCCTGTCGATCCTGATGGGGCAACCGGGGCGCAAGACGATCCTGCGCGGTATCAGGGCGCTGTGCGGCCTGCGGACGCGCACGATGTATCTGGCGCATTACGACATGGATCGTTCGACGCCGGAGAGCCGGGCGGCGTTTCTGGGGCGGGTGAACCGGAAGCTGAAGCGGTTTTGACGGCGTTTTCTCGCCGTCTCCAACCTATCGGCTTCACACATCATCTATCCGGTTCGGACAAGCCCACCTTCTCTCCGCATAGACGCGGAGAGAAGGCGACGCCGGCGCTCTTAGGCAATCGCCGGGTTGTTGCCGAGGTCGATGCCGATGATCAGCGGGTCGTGGTCAGAAGTGGCGAACGGGTCCGGGCTATAAAAATCCGGGTCCTTGAACTCGCTCGAATAGGACAGCAGGCCCGGTTCGTCCGAGTTGATGTGCCATTCGGTGACGCCGGTGATCTGCGCCAGCAGGGACGCGGTGGAAAGACCCTGGTCGAGCGTGCCGCGCTGGCCGTCGAAGACGTAGCTGTAGGCGTTTTCCTGGCCGATGAACTGGTCGATCAGGTCGATGAAACCGGCGTCGCGCAGAACATCGACCGGATCCTCCTGGGCGTAGGAGTTCAGGTCGCCGATGATCAGCGCGTCGCTGTCGCCGCTGCCGGTCGGGTCGGTGGCGAGCCAGGCGGCTAGCTGCCCGGCGGCTTCGGCGCGGGCAGCGTTCCAGAAACTCTGGCCGTCGCCCTGGTCGTAGTTCGGGTTATTGACGTCGGTCAGACCGCTGTCGCCCTTGGACTTCAGATGGTTGACGGCGACCGTGAAACGCTCGCCTGAAGAAATCTCCTCGAAGGCGACAGCAATCGCCGGCCGGTGCAACTGCTGGCCGTCGAAGGTGCTGTCGAATTCGAGATAGTCGCTGCCGACCACGGTCAGGCTGGTCTGCTTGTAGATGACGCCGGTGGTGATGGCGTCGGTGCCGATGAAGCCATCGGCGGAACCGCCGGTCGGGTCGACGAAGGCATAGACTTCGGCGCCCAGTGCGCTGTTCAGCGCGTTGACGAGGGTGTTGATGGCTGAGGCCGAGGTGAAGCCGTTGTTCTCCAGCTCCTGCAGACCGAACACGTCGGCGTCGATCTCCAGCATCGAGGCGACGATCTTGTCGAGCTGGCGCTCGAGATCGCCGGCCGTGGTGGCACCGCGCGGCTCGAGGTTGTTGGGGCCGGAACCGGCGCCCGAGCCGTCGTTCAGCGTGGTGAAGAAGTTGAGCAGGTTGAAGCTGGACACTTTCAAGGTGCCGCCGACATCGGCGGGGCTGTCTTCGCGGGCGCCGCTGTTGGTCGATTCGTCGATGGAGAGCTGGCCGTCGATAAACATGCGGTAGGCGTCAAAACCGTAGCTGAGCACGCCCTTGACCGGAGCATCGAGTTCGGCGCCGAGCCGCAGCGTCGGGCCTTCGGGGGAAAAAGTGTCGCCGCTGTCGAGGTAACCGTTGCCGTTGTCGCCGACCGAGACCGGGATGTATTTGTATTCGGTCGGGTTCTGTGCCGACACGCCGTCGTCGATGACGAGGCGGTTCAGCGCATTGGCCTCGGTCAGCGCTGCGATCTCGGCGGCGTCGGTGGTCGGGTCGAGCACCTGCGTCGGCTGGTATTTGTTGCCGGCGCTCACCGCGATCTCGCCAAAACGGTCGAGGCTGAAGTTTTCTGTCACGGTGATCGCGTCATCGGTGCCGCTGGTCAGCGAGATGCGCATGCCCTCGAACTGTTCGAGCGCTTCCGAGGTGGCCAGTGGCAGCGTCACGTCCGAATAGTCCGGAAGATCGTTGCCGGAGGAGACCACGTCGAGCGAGACGAGGTCGGTGATCTCGGTAAGGCCGAAAAACTCGTCAACGGTGCCGGCGGCTTTGACGAGATCGCCGGCGGCGACGGAGGGCGCGCCGCCAGTAAAGACGAAGATGCCTTCGGAGGTCAGCGTATTGCCGTCCGAATCGGTTGCTTCTTCCTGCAGGTAGAATCCGTTTTCCAGCGTGTAGGTGACGACGGCCGAAATCAGCACATAGTCGCCTTCGTGCTGGCTGGCTGTGCCGGTGCCCTGCACCTCGGAGATCAATAGTTCGGTCGGATCGCCGGGGTCGGTGCCACCGTCATTTGCCGTGCCCTTGGTGGCGGCTTCAGGACCGGTCCAGGCGGTCGGCGCGTCACCGGTGCGCTGTAAGGACTGGCCGGCCGGCGTGTTGGCTGCTTCCGAGACGCCGATATCGGTGGAGGTCAAGCCGTTCGCCGCGCCGCCAGTGGCGGTGAAGCTTCCCTCATAGCTCAGGAACTCGATAACGGAGCCATTGTTAGACAGGGCCAAGCCGTCCGGGCTGCCGTTCTGGATGCCGGCGAAATCCCAGACATAATAGTCGAAATCGCCGTCGCTGGTCATCGTCAGCGTCGACAGGTCGGTGGAGGCGTATTTGGCGCCGCCCGAGCCGTTGTAGAGCTCGACCGACATGCCGCTGACGTCGGCATCGTGCTCGACGCGGATCTCGACAAACTCGCCGGCATCGGCGCCGTCATTGTCGTAGTGGATTTCGTTGATGCGTGGTGTCGAGGCCGGCGTCTCGTCGGCATCAGTGACGGTCACCGTGACGTCCTGCGTGGCCTCGCCGCCCTTGCCGTCGGAGGTGCCGACGGTCACGTCATAGACATTGTCGCCACCCTGGTCCGCCGGGTTTTCGAAGTCGGGCGCGTTGGCGAATTTGAGCTCGCCGGTCTTGGCGTCGATGGCGAAGAGGGAAGCGTCTGCGCCGCCCAGGATCGAATAGGTGATCTCATCGCCGTCGACATCGTTTGCCGCGACCGCGAGCACCGTGGCGGTGGTGTTTTCCTCGATGGAGGCGGCTGCGGCTGAGGTGATCTCCGGCGCGTCGTTGACGCCCTCGATGGTGACGCTGACGGTGGCGGTATCGCTGCCGCCGCGGCCGTCGTCGACGGTGTAGGTGAAGGTGTCGACGGTGCTTTCGCCGGTGCCGAGATGGTCGAACAAGGTGCCCTGATCGTAGGTCACGGTGCCGTTGGCAAGCGTGACGGTGGCGCCGGCTTCGCTACTCGCCGATACGCTGGCAACGGAAATCTTGTCGCCGTCGAAATCCTTGTCGTTGGCGGTCAGCGTGCTGGTGGCAACCGTCAGCGCGGCGTTTTCGTCGACCGAGAAGGCGTCGTCGCGGGCCAGCACGGGGTTGTTGCGCCCGTCGAGATAGAGCGTGTAGTCATCGGCCTTGAAATACAAAGCCTCGACCGAAGTCAGCAGGTCGGTGCCGCCGTTGATCGTATCCTTGACCGTGGCGACCGGGTTCCAGCGGCCGGGCAGGGTGATGGAATAGTCCGAAACCGCGCCGGAAAAGACGGCGATGTCAAAACCCGCGCCGCCCACAATGGTGTCGGAGCCGAGACCGCCGTCGATGACGTCGTCGCCGCTGCCGGCTTCGACGATGTCATTGCCGTTGCCGGCCGAGATCACGTCATTGCCGGCGCCCGACAGGATGAGATCGTTGCCGCCGCCGGCATTGATCGTGTCGTTCTTGCCGAAGGTTATGATGATGTCGGCCCGTTCGGTGCCGTTGATCGTGTCGGCTTTCCAAGTGCCGAGAAAAAGGGTGGGGAACCAGTTGGTGAAGGCAAAGGACATTTTGGGCGCTCCTCGTGTTGACCTTTGCGCCGAATATCTGCCGTGCCTTTCTACGAAGGGCGATGTCCGCTGAAGTTGCAGCGCCGCGCCCGCCCTAGCGCCGCCGAAGTCCTCCGGATCACCCCTTCAGGCCCGGCCGGAATCCGGCGCGTCCGAAACGGTATGAGCTTCGCTAGCAGCCCGGTATAACAGTTTGTTGAAATGCCGCCGGGCTTCTGCGACCTGTCGGAAGATGGGGCAGGGCGGCCGGAGGGGAAGGGCCGCTCTCGCCGGTTGTGCGATTAGGCCAGTTCGGGATGACTGAGAAGACCTTCCGGTCGCGGGTGCGAAAGCGAAGCGGGCGGTTCGAAACGGTCGAGATAGGCGCGGGCGCGCGGTAGCGCATCGTGGAGGAATTGCTCGGGGCCGCGCAGCCACAGGCCGTCGATGGTCTTTGACTTTGCCTCGGAGACCAGGACTTCCGAAGGCAGCGGCACCAGCGTGTGCGACCACCCCGGCATCAGGCGCTCGGCTTTACGCACAGTATGCGAAATTAGATGCGGCCATGCCGAGAAGCCGTGGTAGTCGAAGGCGAGCTTCCCGTCGGTCGCTATGACATGGTTGCCGATGTGGCCGGCAGCCGGCTTGATCCAGACGGCGCCGAAGCCCGCCTGTAGATATCGTTCGAGAAACGCATAGGCAAGGATGTGGCATGCGCCGCAGGCGAAGAACTGCCGGTCGCCGAGCGCCCATTGCAGTTCCGGTTTGCGTTTGACGCTGCGCTTCAACAGGAACATCGGCCACTCGATCAGGGATGGGGAATCGAGTGGTCATTTTGCCTGGCGCAGGCCTCGCCGGCCACAGAACACCGCTCAGCCGGACACATCGCACAGCCAGGCGCCTTCGACCGTCCCCGCCGCATGAAGCCGTCGCGTTACAGATGAAGCCTGGAAGCCCGGCTTTGTAACACTTCACCGCGTTTTGCCTGAAACATTGACCGAAACCGCCTGAAACATTGGCTACAACGAAACATAAGCGGCGCAAAACTCCAGATACGGGCAATGCCTAAAAACTCCCCATCAAACGCGAGCCACTTCCGGTTCGGCGAAACAAGAGGGGGGCGGCCGTGGTCGCCTCATGACGGAGACCAAAATGGCAATCGACAAAATCATCATCGGCAACGACAGCGATCAGGGCGGCGAGTGGGTCAACTACCCGATCGTCGGCCCGATCTTCGAAGGCGAACTGGTCGGCAGCGATGCGCTGAATGAGATGATCCTTGGCAAGGGCGGCAACGACACGGCCTGGGGCTGGGCAGGGAACGACGAGCTCTACGGGGATGACGGCAACGATTTCCTCGTCGGCAATGACGGCAGCGACAAGCTGTGGGGCGGCGCCGGCCATGACTACATGAGCGGCGACGACGACCTCGGCGACGGCGCGACCGGCAACGACTCCATGTGGGGCGGCAGCGGCAACGACCAGATGTTCGGCGACACCGGCGACGACTACATCTATGGCGAGGACGACCACGACCAGCTCTTCGGCGAACAGGGCAACGACAAGCTCGACGGCGGCGCGGGCCACGACTTGCTCGACGGTGGGGACGCAAACGACGAACTCTACGGCCGCGAAGGCGACGACACGCTTATCGGCGGCGCCGGCAACGACAAGATGTGGGGCGGCTCGGGCGCAAACAAACTCGACGGCGGCGCCGGCGACGACATCTACTACCTCCAGAGCGCGGCCGACATCATCACCGGCGACGCCAGCGGCTATGATGTTGTCTATGCGAGCTATAGCGTGGACTTGTCGACCGGCGGCGCCGGCATCGAGAAGGTCGTGCTGCAGTCGACCGCCGGCGCTACGGTTACGGGCAATTCCCTCGACAACGTGTTCGTCGGCGGTTCGGGCAAGGACACGCTGATCGGCGGCCACGGCAAGGATAATCTCGATGGCGGCGCTGGTGCCGACGTCATGAAGGGCGGCACCGGCTCCGATACCTACACGGTCGACAATGCCGGCGATGTCGTGGACGAGACCGGCGGCGACGCTACCCCCGACCTGATCATGCTGCTCGCCAACACGGCGCTGAACCTCGGCAACGCAGCTCAGGTCAAGGGCAACGTCGAAAACGTCTTCTATTCTGGTTCCGGCGGCTACGGCGTGACGATCACCGGCAACGGCCTTGCCAACATCATCGACGCCACGAAATCCTGGTCCTCCACGCTCAGCGGCGGCGACGGCAACGATACGCTCTATGGCGGCATCGGCGAGGACCTTCTGATCGGCGGCAACGGCGACGACCAAATGGTCGGCGGCACGGGAAGCGACACCTACGAGGTCAACTCGTCCAAGGATAGCGTGACCGAACTAAGCAACGGCGGCGCGGCGGACACCATCCGCACCTGGACGAACTGGACGCTCGGCGACAACATCGAAAATGGGGAGATCATCGATCACAACGCCGGACGGACGCTGACCGGCAATGCCCTCGCCAACAAGCTCACCGGCAATGACGGCAACGACCACCTCTATGGCAAGGAAGGCAACGACGCCCTCTTCGGCGGCGTTGGGAACGACGTGCTCGACGGCGGCAAGGGCGACGACGTGATGGAAGGCTATGCCGGCGACGACGTCTACTACGTCGACGCCCTGTCGGACTCGGTCGTCGAACTCGACGGCGCGGGCATCGACGAGGTCCGCACGAACCTGTCGTCCTACACCTTGGGCAAGAACATCGAGAACCTTGAATACATCTACGCCAACGACTTCATCGGTGTCGGCAACGAACTGGACAACCAGATGGAGGGTGACGACGGCGTGGACCGCCTGTTCGGCATGGACGGCCAGGATACGCTGTACGGCTACAACGGCAACGACAAGCTCTATGGGGCCGACGGCAACGACGTGCTGAACGGCGGCGCCGGGGGCGACCTGATGAACGGCGGCAACGGCGTCGACAAGGTGTCCTATGCCGGAGCCACCGGCAGCGTATCGGTGAACCTGGCGAACCAGTCGGTCGGCGGCTCGGGTGCGCTCAACGATACGATCATGTCGATCGAGGGTGTGATCGGTTCGGATTTCGATGACGTGGTTTATGGCGCTGATTCGTCCGAGAGCTTTGCCGGTGGCAAGGGCAATGACCTGCTTGTCGGCAGCAGCGGCTCGGACAGCTTCGGCGGCGGCGAGGGACGAGACGCCGTGTCCTATTCAGGCTCGAATGCTGCCGTGCAGGTCGACCTTTTCGCCGGCACCGCGACAGGCGGGTTCGCCCAGGGAGACAAGCTCTCCTCGGTCGAGACTGTTGCCGGCTCGGCGTTCGCCGACAAGCTTTATGGCAACGGCGCCGACAATGCGCTTGCCGGGGGCATGGGAATCGACCGGCTGTTCGGCCGCGGCGGCAACGACACTCTGACCGGCGGCGCTGACCAGGACTTCTTCGTGTTCAAGGGCGAGACCGGTCAGGACAAGATCCAGGACTTCGCCGATGGCGTGGATATCCTGCAGTTCTACGATCTGACCTATGCCGACCTGAGCTTCTCGGAAACTCAGCTTGGCACGACCATAAGCATTGCCGGAACGGACGACAGCGTCTTCCTGCTCAACGTGCATGCATCGCAGCTCACCCAGGCGGATTTCAGCTTCATCTGACAGGGTAAATCTTCGACCTGAAGACTGGCCGGCCTGAAGAGGGCCGGCCCGTTGCTTTTGTAGGAGGCCCGAGTTGCCGAGCCAGCCGGGACCGGATATGCAAGAATCAGAGCAGATGGGAAGGGGTATGGACGGAAGGGGGCGGATAATCGCGGTGGACGACGAGCCGGAAATCGGTGCCATGCTCGCCGAGTTCCTTGGCCGTTCGGGTTACGCGATCCGCACTGTGCTCAGCGGCGCCGAACTGGACCGCGAACTGGAGCGGGAAGCGGCCGACCTTATCCTCCTCGACGTCAACATGCCCGGCGAAGACGGGTTCTCGGTGGCGCGGCGGCTGCGTGGCGGGCCCCCTGTGCGCATCATCATGCTGACGGCCGCCAACGAGGTTGTCGATCGCATCGTCGGGCTTGAAATCGGCGCGGACGATTATGTCGCGAAGCCCTTCAATCTGAGGGAATTGCTTGCCCGCGTCCGTGCGGTCCTGCGGCGGCCGTTGGCGCTATCGACGCCGATCGCGCCCTCTGACACCCAGACTAAAGGCGCGTTGGTCGAAGGTCCGCGGTTCGGCGCGATGATACTGGACGATGCGGGCCGCGCCCTGATTGGTCCGGACGGCAGCCGCGACAAGCTCAGCGAAGCCGATTTCGCGCTTCTCTCGGTTTTCGCACGCCACCCGAACCGGGTGCTGACGCGCGAGAAACTTGTCGCGGCGATGGGCGCGGAGGCGGCTGGCGACAGCCGCGCGGTCGACATCCGCATCACCAGGCTGCGTCGCCGCGTCGAACGCAACCCGGCCCAGCCGCAGGTGATCAAGACGGTGCGCGGCGCCGGCTACATCTTCACCGGCATAGGCGAGGACGCATGAGCGGCTCAGCCTCCTGGGAGTTGCCGGAACTCGCCAGCCTCACCAGGCGCCTTCGCGATCTTCAGGAGACGGAAGCCGTCAGCGCCGCGGTGATTGCCTCCTCGCTCGACTGCATCGTCGTGTCCGACGAGGACGGGCGGGTGGTCGAATTCAACCCGGCGGCGCAAAACACGTTCGGTTATTCGCGTGACGAGGCGGTCAGCCAGCCGCTGGCCGAACTTATCATCCCACCCTCGATGCGGCAACTCCATACGGACGGCATGGCGCGCTACATGCGCACGGGCATTCCGCGCGTCCTGGGTCGCCGGCTTGAGCTCGAGGCCATGCGGCGCGACGGCAGCACGGTGCCGGTCGAACTCACCATCACGGAAGTGCGGCTGCCCGAGAGGCGGCTGTTTACCGCGCATCTGCGCGACCTGTCCGCCCGCAAGGCGGCCGAGGCCGAGATCGAACGCCAGCGCGAAAGCCTGTTCCAGTCCGAGAAAATGGCTGCCCTGGGCTCGCTGCTGGCGGGTGTCGCCCATGAGTTGAACAACCCGCTGGCCGTGGTGCTCGGCCAGGCCACGATGCTTTGCGACGGATTCGCGGGGCCAAGCCCCGAGAGTGCCCGCGAAATAGAACGCCGCGCCAAGACCATTGAGCAGGCAGCGGAACGCTGCGCGCGCGTAGTGCGAAGCTTTCTTGCCATCGCCCGGCAGCGCAAGGCGGAACGGCGGGAAATCCATCTCCAGGAAGTCGTCGCGCAAGTGCTCGACCTCCTTGCCTACGGCTTGCGCACAGCAGGCATAGGGGTCCAAACCAGCATTCCCGCCGATTTGCCGGCGATCGGAGCCGACCCAGACCAGTTGCACCAGGTGCTGCTCAACCTGGTGGTGAATGCGCAGCAAGCGCTCGAAGCAAAGGATGGTTCGCGCATGATCCGGATATCGGCCGGACATGACCTGCGCGCCGATCAGCTCTGGATTACCATCGCCGATGATGGCCCAGGTGTTCCGGAATCCATACGCAGCCGGGTGTTCGATCCCTTCTTCACCACCAAGACGGTGGGCGAGGGCACCGGCATAGGTCTCGCCGTCTCGCGGGGGCTGGCCGAAGCGCATGGCGGCACGTTGCGGCTTCTGGACAGCAGCCCGCTCGGTGGCGCTCACTTCGAATTGCGTCTCCCGCGCGGCGGCGCCACCGCGCAGGCAGCAGCGGATGACGCTCCGGCGCCGGCGCCTATGCCGGCCAGAAACCGGCATGCGCTGGTGGTCGACGACGAGCCCGAGATAGCAAGGACGCTTGCCGAGATTCTGGAACGGCGCGGCTACCAGTGCGCCTTAGCCGCCAATGGCCGGGAAGCCCGCGCCCGGCTCGGCGACGGACCATGCGACCTGATCCTCTGCGACATCCGCATGCCTGACACGGACGGCCCCGCCTTCTATCGCTGGCTCGGCGAAAACCGGCCGGAACTGACCGAGCGCATCGTCTTCGTGACGGGTGACACGCTCGGGCCGGCCGCCGGACGTTTCCTGGCTGAGAGCGGAGCGCCGGTGGTGGAGAAGCCGTTTACCCCGTCCGACATCTGGCGCGTGGTCGCGTCGCTAGAGCCAGCGACGGGCCGCTGATCGCTCTGTTTCGAAACCGGTCAGCTGTGCCAGCCCGAGTTTGGCTGGAAATCGCTTTACCTGCGATGTCCGCGCCACTAAAAGACCGCTCCGCCGGGCCTTCCGGCATATTACCACCCGCGCTCGTTTGCGGGACTGGATAGCAGGAGCAAGTCATGTCCAACGTTTCCCTTTCATTCCCCGATGGTTCCCTCCGCGACTACGACGCGGCGACGACCGGCCTCGCATTGGCCGAGTCGATTTCGAAATCGCTCGCCAAGAAGGCTGTGGCCTATGCGCTCGACGGCGAGTTGCGCGACCTCAGTGATCCGCTTGGCCATTCTGGCAAAATCGAGATCGTGACGCGGGAAAGTCCGCGCGCGCTGGAACTCATCCGCCACGATACCGCGCATGTGCTGGCAGAGGCCGTGCAGGAACTGTGGCCGGGCACGCAGGTGACCATCGGACCGGTGATCGAGAACGGGTTCTACTACGACTTCGCCCGCAACGAGCCGTTCACGCCCGAAGACTTTCCGGTCATCGAGAAGAAGATGCGCGAGATTATTTCGCGCAACCGGCCCTTTACCAAAGAGGTGTGGGACCGCGACCATGCGCGAAAAGTGTTCCGCGACAAGGGCGAGGCCTACAAGGTCGAGCTGATCGACGCCATTCCCGACGACCAGGACCTGAAGATCTACTATCAGGGCGATTGGTTCGACCTCTGCCGCGGGCCGCACATGGCTTCCACGGGTCAGATCGGCAATGCCTTCAAGCTTATGAAGGTGGCCGGCGCCTACTGGCGCGGCGACAGCAACAACCCGATGCTGACGCGCATCTACGGCACCGCCTGGGCAGACCAGGCTGAGCTCGACCACTACCTCCATATGCTGGAGGAAGCGGAGAAGCGCGACCACCGCCGGCTGGGCCGCGAGATGGACCTGTTCCACTTTCAGGAAGAAGGGCCGGGCGTGGTCTTCTGGCACGCAAAAGGCTGGAAGATGTTTCAGAACCTGATCGCCTATATGCGCCGGCGGCTCGGCGACGACTATCAGGAGGTCAACGCTCCGCAGGTGCTGGACAAGAGCCTGTGGGAGACGTCCGGCCACTGGGGCTGGTATCAGGAAAACATGTTCGCGGTGAAGTCGGCCCATGCCTTCACCCATCCCGACGACGAGGAGGCGGACCAACGCGTCTTCGCGCTGAAGCCGATGAACTGCCCGGGCCATGTGCAGATCTTCAAGCACGGCTTGAAGTCCTACCGCGATCTGCCGATCCGGCTTGCGGAATTCGGCAACGTGCACCGCTACGAGGCGTCCGGTGCACTGCACGGGTTGATGCGCGTGCGAGGCTTTACGCAGGACGACGCGCACCATTTCTGCACCGAGGCGCAGCTCGAGTCGGAAATCCTGAAGATCAACGATCTGATGATGTCGGTCTACAAGGACTTCGGCTTCGACGAGGTGATGGTGAAGCTCGCGACGCGCCCCGAGAAGCGCGTTGGCACCGACAAGATGTGGGACCACGCTGAGGATATCCTGAAGCGGGCATTGGAGCGCATGGCGCGCGAGGACAACCGCATCAAGACCGGCATAAACGAAGGCGAGGGGACGTTTTACGGGCCTAAGTTCGAGTATACGTTGAAGGACGCCATCGGCCGCGAATGGCAGTGCGGCACGACGCAGGTCGACTTCAACCTGCCGGAACGGTTCGGCGCTTTCTACATCGACAGTGACTCCGAGAAAAAGCAGCCGGTCATGGTGCATCGCGCCGTGGTCGGTTCGCTCGAGCGCTTCCTCGGCATCCTGATCGAGAGTCACTCGGGCAATTTCCCGCTGTGGTTCGCGCCGCTGCAGGTGGTGGTGGCGACGATCACCTCGGACGCCGACGCCTATGCCGAAAAGGTGGTGGCGCGGCTGAAGCGGGCGGGTCTTTCGGCAACCGCCGATCTGCGCAACGAGAAGATCAACTACAAGGTCCGCGAGCATTCGCTGGCAAAGGTACCGGTCATCCTCGTCTGCGGCCGGCGCGAGGCGGAGGAAGACACGGTCAACATGCGCCGCCTCGGCTCCCGCGACCAGCAGTCGATGTCGCTGGAGGAAGCCGTCTCTTCGCTGGTCGAGGAGGCGACCCCGCCGGACCTGCGCCGCGCCCGCGAGTTGGCCGAAGCGGCCTGAGAAGACTCCGAAAATCCCCTTGAAGACGCGCCCTTTGCGGGTGCGTCTTCATACAGGTGTCATGGCACTGCCTTAGCCCGGTCACAATGAAGACCGCGCGATTGAAG
Organism: Mesorhizobium sp. IMUNJ 23232; assembly: GCF_044326205.1. Lineage (NCBI taxonomy): Bacteria > Pseudomonadati > Pseudomonadota > Alphaproteobacteria > Hyphomicrobiales > Phyllobacteriaceae > Mesorhizobium > Mesorhizobium sp. IMUNJ 23232. The sequence goes on along the minus strand of NZ_JBIRCY010000056.1, from coordinate 18,469 downwards.
ACCAGGGACGATTTTCCCGAACTGTCCTATTCCAACGACAGCCAGCCGCGGCTGAAGCGCTGGGTCATCCGCACCGTCGAAGGGCTTTCCGGCCGCAAGCGTTACGCCGCGCTCTATGCCATCTGGCGGGGCGAGGTGCAGCGCGGCAGCCGCCGCTGCTTCTCACGGCTGCTGGAACTGATCGACGTCGAGGTGCGCCACAAGGAGGCGTGGCCGCCGGAGCGGTTGCCGGACACGCCGCTGGTGATGATCGCCAACCATCCCTTCGGTATCGGTGACGGTATCGCCATCCTGTCGCTTGCCGAAAAGCTCGACCGGCCGTTCCGCGTGATGATCGCCGCTGATCTGCTGAAAATTCCGGAAATGGAGCCGTATTCGCTGCCGGTCGATTTTTCCGAGACCAAGCAAGCGCTGAAGAACAATCTTGCCGTGCGCCACGAGGCGGTGCGGCTGCTGAAGGACGGCGTGACGGTGGTGATCTTCCCGGCTGGCGGCGTGGCGACGGCGCCAAAAGTGCTCGGACGCGCCGAAGACCTACCCTGGAAGATTTTCGTCGCCCGGCTGGTGCAGGACGCGCGCGCCTCGGTGGTGCCGATCCATTTCGAAGGCCAGAACGGCCGGCTGTTCCATCTCGTCAGCAAATACATGAACCTCGCCGAAAGCGACCACAAGTTCGCGCGTTTTGTCGGCAATCTGTCGCTGACGCTCCGGCTGTCGCTGCTGGTGCGCGAGTTCGCGCGGCTGTGCGGTAAGTCGGTCGAGGCGCGCATCGGCGAGGTGATGCCTTGGTCGACGCTGGAGCCGCTACGCGACCGCAAGCTTTTGCTCGGCAGGCTGCAGGACGCGGTACGCGATCTCAAGCCGGCATCACGGCCGCCAAGATTGCGCCTGGTTCGCGGCGGCCGCGAGCAGACGCGGACGGCGGCTTAAGCGACTCAGCGAACGGAATTCAATCCGCGCCTTCGACCGCCGTCGGCGTGCTTTCGTCGGCGATGACCTCGACCTCGGCATTGTGGCCGGCTTCCACGGTGAAGTCGCGCTGGTAGATGTGGTCGCGGTTCTTGGCGACGATGGTGTAGTCGCCTTCCGCCAGCACCATGGAAGCGTAGGCGCCGACGCTTTCGCGCACCGGGTCGCCGGAATTGGTCTGCACCGACCAGGAGGTGTCGGCGATCGCTTCGCCGCCAGCCTGGCGCACCAGCTTCATCGTCATCTCGGCGGCGCGATGCTCGACCGTCGCTTCGGTGAGTTTGCCGGCCTCCACCTTGATGTCCGAGCGGATGACGGCGTTGACGTTTCCGTAGGTGGAAACGACATGATAGACGCCGGCGTTGAGCCGGATCACCGTCTTCGGGCTGACGTCGGGAAGGATCAGCGCCCGCTCGCCGCCGGGCTTTTCCTCGGCTTCGTAGATCGAGAACCGCAGCTTGTCGGATGGGATGCGGGCCCCGCCTGAGTTTTCCGCGTCGAGCTTCAATCCTCCCGCATCGAGCACAAAAGCCTCGCGCTTGGCATCATTGCCGACCGAGATGCGCTTGGTGGCCCCGGCGCGGCCGTAGGAGGCATGGACGAGGTATTGCCCGGGCGTCAGGTCGAAGGACTGGGTGCCGCCCTGGGCCGAGGCGACGAGCCTGAGCTTGCCGTCGGCGCCGGGTTCCGTCTCGAAGATGCGCCAGACCAGCCCGCGGGTGACGTCGGCGCCGTCCTGGATCAACTGCGCGGCAAGCGTGATGCGGCCGAGCCCAGCGGTCGCCAGCGGCGAGGTGTGCGGCGCCGGCGCGTAGGTCGACAGGCCGGGCAGGTCGATTTTCGGCAGGCGGTCTCCGAGTTCCTGCGCGGCCGCAACGCGCGGCGTGGAGGCCATGGCGGCGAGGGTGAAGACGGCAAGCAGGCTGCGGATTCTTCGCGCGATCATGGCCGCCATCAAACGCAACGCGGTGGCAATTTCAAGACTGGTGTATGCGTCGGATTACACTGACCCCCAGACGGCGGCTTGCCGAGTTTACAGTGCTCACTTATCTGAGTGTCCGGTTTGCCCGGCCACTATTTGTTGCTCGGCGTGACCCGGAACGAGATAAACCCAGTCCGCGCTCTTTCGCGGCGCAGCCAGAGCCGCCTTCCCGACGCGCTTCAGCCAGATAACCTTAGAAAGCAAAGATATGGCGTCGCCGATCATCGACTTCCTGCTCGCCCGTGGATCGGCCCCGATCCATGAACTGAAAGGCCCTGGCCCGACCGACGACGAGATCGCGCTGATGCTGAAGATCGCGACGCGCGTGCCCGACCACGGCAGGCTGGAGCCGTGGCGCTTCATCCTTTATCGCGGCGACGTCCGCCACAAAATCGGCGAGGCGCTGGCCGAACTGGTGGAAAAGGTCGAGGGACCGCAGCCGGAAGGCCGCAAGCAGAAGGAGCGCGAGCGTTTTTCCCGCGCACCGCTGGTCATCGGTGTGGTCTCCAGCCCGAAACCCAACATGAAGATCCCCGAATGGGAGATGTTCCTGTCGGGAGGTGCCGCAGCGATGAGCCTGCTGATCGCCGCCGGCGGCCTCGGCTACGGCGCCAACTGGATCAGCAACTGGTATTCCGACGTGCCGGAGGGCCGCCGCTTGCTCGGCCTCGCGCCGCATGAGCGGATGATCGGCTTCGTCCACATCGGCAACTATCAGGGACCGGCGCCGGAACGTCCGCGCCCCGACGTGTCGAAACTTTATGCCGATTATTCAGGTCCCTGGAAGGACTAAGGATGTTCTACGAACCCTCGAACGGCCACGGCCTGCCCCACGATCCGTTCAAGGCGATCGTCGCGCCGCGGCCGATCGGCTGGATCTCGACGCTGAGCAAGGCGGGGCATCTCAACCTCGCGCCATACTCGTTCTTCAACGCGTTTTCCTCGCGGCCTTACTTGGTGTGGTTCTCGTCGGAGGGCAACAAGGATAGCGCGACCTTTGCCGGAGAGACCGGCGAGTTCGTCGCCAATCTGGTCGGCCGCGACCTGGCGGAACACATGAACCGAACCTCGGTCAACGCGCCGCGTGGCATCAACGAGTTCGACTATGCCGGGCTGACGGCGGCGCCGTCGCGGCTGGTCAGGCCGCCGCGCGTCGCCGGCGCGCCGGCAGCACTCGAATGCAGGGTGACCGAGGTGATCCATCCCAAGACGCTGGACGGGGTCTCGGATGTCGCCGTGGTTGTCGGCCAGGTCGTCGGCGTCTTCATCGACGACGCCTATCTTACGGACGGCCTGTTTGACACTGCCAAAGCCGGCAACGTCGCCCGCCTCGGCTACCTCGACTATGCGCGGGTCGATGAGACGTTTTCGATGCGCCGGCCGAAATGGGAAGAGGACTGACCTTACGGTATCTCTACACCCCTATACATGCCTGTTCTGATATCTTAAGTAGAGGTTGGGCATATCAGGGGGGATGTATGAAAAGCGCAGTTCGTTTTACCGCCGTCATCGGCGCGGCGCTGCTTGCCGGCTGTTCGATGACGGAAGGTGAATTCAACAATATGCAGGCGACGATCGGCGGAAGCCCGGCAGTGAAGCGGCAGGTCATCGCGGATTGTATTGCACGTCAGAAGAGAAAGCCGCCTTCCGAAATCAAAGAGGTCGCGCTGGTAATGAATGTCAGCCTCTCAAATTTTCCGGAGATTGCCTGCAAGCGGCTTTGGAACGCGACGGCCGCAGGTCGCATAACCTATGCTGATTATGTGAAGCTATCCCAGCCAAGCGCGGACAGCAGCAAGGTAATCCGAATCCTGCAGGGTCGGTAATCGCCGCTTTCCTTGCGTTTCCAAGTATCCGTTCTACTGGCCTCCCTTGGAAAGCCGGTTATCCGAAGTCACGCTCTCGCCCGCGCCAGCACCCGCTCTGCCCGCCGCAGATGTGGGCGGTCGAACATTTTTCCGCCGATGCCGACCACGCCGGGGTTGCCGGCCGCAACAAACGCATCGACCACCATGCGGGCTTCGGCCAGCGCCTCGGGAGAGGGGGTAAAGGCCTCGTTGATGACAGTCACCTGGTCCGGGTGGATCGCCATCTTGCCCGTAAAACCGTCGCGTTCGGCCTCCAGGCATTCAGCACGCAGGCCGGCGGAATCTCGGAAATTGACGAACACCGTGTCGATCGCCGCCGTCTCGGCTACCGATGCAGCCAGCAGCGTGAACGAGCGGGCGAGGCGGAAGAGGTCGGTGTAGCGGCCGTTCTCGTCGCGGGTGGCGCGCGCGCCGATCGCCGCCGAAAGGTCTTCCGCCCCCCAGGTCACGCCCGAAAGCCGCGCGTGGCCGCGCGTGTAGGTGGAGGCGCCGAACACGCCGGCTGCGGTCTCCGAAATGATCGGCAGGATGCGGATTGCCCCGTCAGGAAGGCCATTCTCGGCTTCCTGCACCCTCAGCCTTGCCGACAGCCTTTCGACATCGGCCAGTCCGTCCGCCTTGGGCAGCATGATGCCGTCGGGCCTCGCCGCGACCACCGTCTGGAGGTCGTCTTCCAGCAGGCCGGAGGCAAAATCGTTGACCCGGACATAAATTGCCGCCTTCGCCTCGGCGTGGCGGCTTCGGATGGTATCGGCGGCAAGCGTCCGCGCCGCCGCCTTGTTCTGCGGCGATACAGAATCCTCGAGATCGATGAGGATCACGTCGGCGGCGGACGAAAAGCCCTTTTCCAGCTTGCGCTCGGAATCGCCGGGAACGAACAGCAGGGAGCGCATCAGGCGGGCCTCTTCAAAATCATTGTCTGGCGCAGGCAGCGGGCCACCAGCACGTCGTCCTGGTTGAACGCCCGGTGCTCCATCTCGACGATGCCTCGATCCGGCCTGGACTTCGATTCCCGCACCGACTTGATCTCCGTCTCGACCCGCACCGTGTCGCCGTGGAAGAGCGGATGCGGGAAAACGGTTTCGGTCATGCCGAGATTGCCGACCAGCGTGCCAAGCGTGGTATCGTGGACCGAGATGCCGATCATCAGGCCGAGCGTGAACAGCGAATTGACCAGCGGCTTGCCCCATTCGCTCTTCGCCGCGAAGTCGAAGTCGATGTGCAGCGGCTGCGGGTTCAGCGTCATGGTCGAGAACAGCATGTTGTCGCTTTCGGTCACGCTTTTCCGCAGCGTATGCTGGATCACTAGGCCCGGCCGGAACTCCTCCAGATACAATCCCGCCATGTGCTCTCCTCCGATTTGCCTGCCCTGCTAGCCCGGCGCAGCCCGGCCCGCAAGGCGGTTGAGAAGAACCGGAATGCGCGGCCGGCAAATTCCCGTCGGACGGCCCGTCGACCGCTGCACCGCCACTTCTCCTGCGCTGGCCCACAGCCGCGATTGACGAGACGCCTGATCGGCTAATAACCTCGCAAGTGGAGGGTGGTCGTGGCCGTGTCCTTGGGAGGGGAGGCGGCAAAGGAGCGGGGGCCGTGCGCCAGTCCAGAAAGCTCAGCCAGGAAGGCATCGTCCTGGCCACCGCCGCCGTGATCTTCGTCGTGGCGGGCCTTTCGCTGCCCGGATTCCTGTCTCCCGACAATCTTGTCTCGATCGTGCGCTCGGTCTCCGTGCTCGGCATCCTGGCGCTCGGCATGGCGATCGTCATCATCGGCCGCGGCATCGACCTCGCCGCCGTCGCTATCATGGCGATGTCGGTCGCCTGGTATCTACAGCTTCTCAATGACGGCATGGCCGATGGTTATGCGCTGGCGATCGTGCTCGGCGGCGTGCTGGTCATCGGCCTGCTCAACGGTTTCCTCGTCGCCTATGCCGACGTGCCGGCGATCTTCGTGACGCTGGCCAGCGGCTCCTTCGTGTTCGGTTATGTCCGCTCGCAACTGATCTCGCAGGACGCAGTGCCGGTCCCGCCGGACCACTGGCTGGCGCGCTTCGGCGGTCTCCGCTTTCTCGATATCCCGATCGAGGTCTTCATTTTCGCGGCGCTCGCGGTGCTGATCTTCCTGTTCCTGCGCTTCACCAAATGGGGCCGCTACGTTTATTACGCCGGCGACAATCCGGTCGCCGCGCGCAACATCGGCATCCCGGTTCGGCCAATGCTGGTGCTGCGTTACGTCATCTCGGCGCTGATCGCCTACGTCGCCGGCCTGCTGACGGCCGCCAGCCTGCATTCGATCAACACCCGCGTCGTCAACTCGACGCTGCTCTACGACATCGTGCTGGTAGCCGTCATCGGCGGCATCGGCCTGTCGGGCGGCAAGGGCGGCGTTCGCAACGTGCTGTTCGGCGCGGCCCTCATCGGCATCATGCTCAACGCCATGACCATTATCGACATTCCGCTGATCTACCAGAACCTGATCAAATCGACCATTCTGCTTGCCGCCATCATCATCGACGGGCTGGTCAACCCGCGCGACGAACAGACGGCCCAGCAGGGTGACATCTAGATTCGCGAGCGCCAGCAGCCGTTCGCCGGAAATATCGAAAACCGAAACTGCAAAAAGGGGATTGCCATGAGACTGATGATCAAACTTCTGGCGGCCGCGGCCGCCTTGTCGATACCGTTCCTCGCCGTCCAGGCGAAGGCGCAGGAAGATCCTGGCCCGGCCGCCTATGCCGAGGCGATGAAGGGCAAGCGCGTCATGCTCATCCCGATGGCGATGGGTTTTGACCTGGCGCAAGGCTGGGCCGCCTACATCAAGAAGGAGGTCGATGCCTTCGGCGGCGTCTTCGAGACCCGCGATCCCAACTGGAGCGTCGAGGCCGGCGCTCAGGCCATCACCGAGGCGATCTCTTCAGACACGCGGCCGGACGTGCTGATCGTGCACTCGCCCGATCTCAACTCCTATGCCCGCCTGCTGAAGAAGGCGCAGGCCGCCGGCACCTATGTCATCCTTATCGACAACCCGGCCAACTTCGCCGCCGACGCCTTCGTCGGCTCGGACTGGGACCGTCTCGGCCAGTTGGAAGCCGAAGCCGTGATCAAGGGCTGCGGCCCGAACTCGTCGAAGAAGATCGGCCTGGTGCAGGGCGACCAGGTCAATTCGTCGAGCCTCTACCAGTATGCCGGCATCATGAAGGTGATGGCCAAGAACCCGGACTTCCAGATCGTCGCCAAGCCGGATTCCAACTGGGACGCCACCACCTCGCGCAACGTGACGACCACCATGCTCCAGCAGAACCCCGACATCTGCGGCATCATCGACTTCTGGGACGGTGACGCCGTCGGTGCTGCCGCCGCGATCCGCGATGCCAAGATGCAGGACAAGGTGTTTTTGGTGACCACCGGCGGCGGCGAGAAGACAGCGGACTGCGACAAGCTTGTGGACGGCACCTATGGCGCAGTGGTGATGACCGAACTGCACCAGCAGTCGCGCGACATCAACGCCATCATAAAATTCCTGCTGCAGAGCGGCCAGCCGGCCGGCACGTCGAAGACCTACATCTACACGCTGGAGAAGGCGACGACCAAGGCCGACCTCAAGCCGGATAGCTGCTGGGACCTGAAGGCGCTGCAGGCCGCCGCGCAATAACAAACGCGCAGCCAGAATAGCCAGCCGGCCGGAACCTCCGGCCGGCCTTTTCCCTGTTTTCCGGCAGCCATAAATGACCTTTCGCGAACGCCTGCAGGCCTGGCGCTATAATCTCGTGCCCGATCATCTGGTCGGCGAGATTCTCACCAAGCGCTGGACCGACAATGCGATCCCGTTCCTGGCGCTAGTGATCACCGTCGCCGGTTTCGGCACGGCCATCCCCGGCTTCTTCAAGATCGCATCGCTGCAGGATTCGACCCGGCAACTCGGCGAGTTCTCGATCGTCGTCACCGGCCTGGTGGTCGTCATGCTGGGCGGCGGCATCGACCTCTCCGTCGGCTCGATCTTCGCACTGTCGTGCTTCGCCGCCGTCTCCGTCTTCTTTATCTTCGAGCAACCGGTATGGATGGCGCTTGCCGCGGCGATCGCCACCGGTCTCGCCTGCGGCGCCATCAACGGCTATCTCGTCGGCGTGTTGCGGCTGCGCGCCTTTCTCACCACGCTGGTCACCTTCATCATTGGCCGCGCGCTGTTCGACATCCTCGTCGTCAACTTCGCCGCCCAGATCCAGCTCTCCATGGCGATGTCGGATGTCTGGGATTTCATCGGCGACGGCACGGTGTTCGGCTTCTCCGTCTCCGTGCTGACGGCGATCGTCTTCGCCATCGTCACCCATATCGCGCTCACCCGCTCGCGCCCCGGCTGGCATGTGCTGGCCGTCGGCGGCTCGCGCCGCTCCGCCCACAATGCCGGTATCCGCGTCAAGCGTACCGTCTTCCTCACCTACGTCTTCTCGGGTTTCTGCGCCTCCATCGCCGGTTTCCTGATCGCCACGCGGCTCAGCGGGGCAGGGCCCGGCACTGGCCTCAACCTCGAAATCCTGGCGCTTACGGCGGCCGTCGTCGGCGGCAACAGCCTCGGCGGCGGTCGCGGCTCCGTGGTCAAGGGGCTGATGGGCGCCATCGTCGTGCTGGTCATGACCAACGGCCTTATCCGGCTGGGTTACGGCACCGGCACCAACCAGATGGTGCTCGGCATGATGCTGGCCGTCGCCGTCATCATCGACATCCGCTGGCTGAAGAATCGGCACAAGGTGCTGAACGAGGTCTATGTCGCGCCGGTCTATCTGAAGATGGGCGAGACGCAGTCGGCGGCTCCGGGCTCGGGCACGCCCTACGCGCTGGACAATCGCCTCTCCGAGACCGAATACATCGGCCTTGGGGAACTCGAAGGCCCCGAGGACGTCATCCTCGACCGCGACGACAATCTCTATTGCGGCACTCGCCACGGCGAGATCGTCCGCTTCTTTGCCCCCGACTACATCAGCTCCGAAGTCTTCGCCCACATAGGCGGCTTTCCACTGGGGCTCGCCTTCGACAAGTCAGGCAACCTCATCTCCTGCGTCGGCGCCATGGGCCTCTATTCCGTCTCCCCCGAGCGCGAGGTGAAGCGGCTTTCCGCCGAAACCGCGCGCTCCTGGACCTCGATCGTCGACGACGCCCGGCTGCGCGATCCCAACGATTGCGATGTGGCCCCGGACGGCCGCATCTTTTTCACCGACTCGACCAAGCGCTACGACGCCCACGACTGGGCGCTGGATTCGATCGAGAACCGCGCCACCGGCCGCCTGCTGGTCTACGATCCCAAGGACGGCTCGACCAAAACCCTGCTCGACGGATACCGTTACGCCAACGGCGTCTGCATGGCGCATGACGGCAAATCGCTGTTCTTCGCCGAAAGCTGGGCCTGCCGTGTCCACCGCTACTGGCTGGAAGGGCCGAAGGCAGGCACGGCCGAATGCGTCATCAAGGACATGCCCGGCTATCCCGACAACATCAACCGCGCCTCCGACGGCAATTACTGGATGGCCTGGCTCGGCATGCGCACGCCGAGTTTCGACCTGTCGCTGCGCCATCCCGGCATGCGCAAGCGCATGACGCGCCGCCTGTCGCAGGACGACTGGCTGTTCCCCAACATCAACACCGGCGGCGTGGTGAAGTTCAGCGAGACGGGAACGATCGTCGAGACGCTGGGCGACCTCTCCGGTGTCTCGCATCCTTCGGTCACCTCGATGCGCGAGCACAAGGGATATCTTTATGTCGGCGGCATCCTGAACAACCGCGTCGGCCGCTACCGCGTCCCCGGCGCGGACGAAAGCTGGACCGGGCCGAATTCCTATTGGGGGGCCGGCACATGATCCTCGAACCGATCCTCAATTTTTTCCGAGGCAAAGCGGTCACCATCCCGCCACTCGACGGCGCGTTCCGGCCGAACACAAGGCTCGACGAAGCGGAAGTTTTCACGACGCTCGCCGACGCTGACAATCTGGCCGTTCGCAACCGCACGCTCTTCGCCAGCAGCGGTAACGCTGTCTACGAAATCGCGGCCGGCCAAGCCCCGCGTGTCGCCGAAACCTTTGCCGCGCCGGTTACCGCGCTTGCCGTTGCTCCGGCCGGCGAATTTGCGGTCGGCCTCGAAACCGGCAGTCTGGTCATCGGGGGCAAGAATGTCGAACTGTCGCCTGCCGTCCGCTGCATCACCGCGCTTGCCCTCGGCGCAGACGGCGCGCTCTGGCTGGCGAACGGCTCGGCGGCGCAATCGCCGTCCATGTGGAGCGCCGACCTGATGGCGTATGGCGAAACCGGCAGTGTGTGGAAACGCGACGCCGGCGGGGCCGCCTTCCGCGAAATCGCCTCCGGGCTGGCCTATCCTTATGGATTGCATCCGACCGGCGACGGCGTGATCGTCAGCGAGAGCTGGCGCCATCGCCTGATCCGCATCGACGCCGCCGGCAAGCGCGACATCGTGGTCGACCACCTGCCGGGTTACCCGGCGCGTCTTGCGCCCGCCGGCGACGGCGGCGTCTGGCTGTCGATCTTCGCGCCGCGCAACCGGCTGATCGAGTTCATCCTCCAGGAGGAGGACTACCGGAGCGACATGATGGCGGAGGTCGAGCCGCGATACTGGATCGCGCCGGCGCTCTCCTCCAGCCGGAGTTTCCTCGAGCCGCTGCAATGCGGCGGCATCAAGACGATGGGTGTGCACAAGCCGTGGTCGCCGAGCCGCTCCTACGGGCTGGTGGTCAAGCTCGATACGCGGCTGCGCCCGGTCAAAAGCCTGCACAGCCGCGCCAATGGCGTGCGCCACGGCACCTGCAGTACGGTCGAGCTTGGCGGGCATGTCTATATCGCCTCGCGCGGCGGCGATGCTGTGCTGAAGATCGATTTGGCGGAGGTTTCCTGACATGGATGCCAGCGCGACGAACATGCCCGCCGGCGACGTGATCGTCCGGCTCGAAAACGTCACCAAAGCCTATCGCGGCGTGCCCGCCGTCAGGAACGCCACTTTTGAACTCAGGCGCGGCGAGATCCACGCGCTGCTCGGCGAGAACGGCGCGGGCAAGTCGACGCTGACAAAGATCATCGCCGGCGTCGTCGACATGAGTTCCGGAAAAATGATCCACAACGGCAGGGAGATCGCCTACGCCACGCCCAACGCGGCGCTGGATGCCGGTATCGCCATGGTTTTCCAGGAGACCAGCCTGGTGCCGTCGATGACGGTCGCCCAAAACCTCTATCTCGGCACCGAAGCCTTTCTCAACCGGCTGCGCGGCATCTACATTTCCGCCCAGCAGTTTCTGCAGTCCCTCAATTTCCCGGTCGATCCCACTGCCATGGTCGAGACGCTGGGGGCGGCCAAGCGGCAGATGGTGGAGATCGCGCGCGCCGTCCACCACAATGCCGAGATCATCATTTTCGACGAGCCGACGGCGACGCTGACGCCGGAAGAAAAGCGCCATTTCTTCGCCCTGGTCCGCCGGCTGAAGGCGAGGGGCGTTTCCATCGTCTTCATCAGCCACGCGCTGGAGGAAGCGCTGCTACTGTCGGACCGCATCACCATCCTGCGCGACGGCGAGATCGTGGCTTCCGGCGATACGAAAACCTTCGACCGCGAAAAGATCATCGCCGCGATGGTTGGCCGCAAACTGTCGGCCGAACTCTACCGCAGCCGCGATGCAGCCCAGCTCAGGCCGGCCGGCAAAAAAGTGCTGTCCGTGCAGGACATCTCCATGGGCGCCATGGTGCGCAACAATTCCTTCTCGATCTTCGAGGGCCAGATCACCGGCGTCTTCGGCTTGATCGGCTCCGGCCGCACCGAGACCTTCAAGGTGGTCGCCGGCATCCACAAGCGCGACTTTTTGCGCGGCGGCGTCATCGAGCTGGACGACCGGCCGGTGCGTTACCTCGTGCCGGCTCAGGCGGTGCGCGACGGCGTCGTCTACGTCACCGAGGACCGCAAGAGCGAAGGCATTTTCGAGACCATGTCTATCGCCGAGAATTTTTTCTCAGGCCTGCTTGCGGCGGGGCATGAGCGCGCCTGGGTGATCAGCCTGAAGGAGATGCACGCGCTGTCGCGCGAGTGGACGGAAAAACTCAGCATCCGCGCCATCAACGACAACGCCCGCGTCGTCGAGCTTTCCGGCGGCAACCAGCAGAAGGTGGTGATCGGCAAGGGGCTGGTGGAGCGCCCGCGCCTCGTCATCTTCGACGAGCCGACCCGCGGCGTCGACGTCGGCGCCATCGTCGAGATCCACCAGATCATCAACCGGCTGGCCGACGAGGGCCTGGCCGTCGTCGTCATCTCGTCCTACCTGCCGGAGATCATAAATCTCTCCGACCGCATCCTCGTCTGCCGCCAGGGCCGTATCGTCGAGGAGTTTTCACCGACCGAGGCGACCGAGGAGAAGATCATGTACGCGGCGGTGCATTGAGGGGGTAGCGCTTCGTCGTACCCCCCTCTGTCCTGCCGGACATCTCCCCCGCAAGGGGGGAGATTGGCAGCGTCAACGATGCCGCTTCTCCTGCACTGTCGAAGGTTGGCGAAACCCAAGCGGACGCCCCAATCTCCCCCCTTGCGGGGGAGATGTCCGGCAGGACAGAGGGGGGTGATGTCCCGCGAATCTCTCAGCAAAACTGCAAAGGAGCGCTACCCCCGCCACTCCTTCTCCAAACTCTTCAAAAACCGGTCAAAAATAGGATCGAATCGTTCCGGCGAATCCCAGAACGGCGCGTGGCCCGATTTTGAGATAACGTGCTTCTTGCCCTCCCACAGATTCGAGAAGGGGATGGTGTCTACGAATTCAACATTGACGAACGGCTCGTCGATCCCGTTCAGCACGGCGATCGGCGGCGTGTCGCCCAAAATGATCTGGCTCTGGTCGCGGCCGACGCCTTCGGCGAACTTGCCCAGCATCAGCTTTCGGGCGCGGCCATCGGTGCGCTTCACGGCATCATAGAGCAGCTGGTCAAACGGCTCGCCGCAGGTACTGTGGGCATAGTTGTCGATATCTTCCGGCGAAAAATGCTCCTGGCCGGCCAGCCCCATATGCGGGCTCGGGCGGAATCCTTTGCCGAGGTCGGCGGCCGAAACCGGCGGCGTGCCGGTGATCATCAGGCCGAGCATGCCCTTGTAGAGGCCGATCATCTCCAGCCCGATATGGCCGCCCAGCGACCAGCCGAAGATCGCCGCGCGCTCATGGCCGAGCTTCAGCATCGCCTCGGTGAAGGCGTCGGCGTAGCCCGGCATGCTGTAGGTGCGGTCGGGGTCGATCGCATCGGCCGACTCGCCATGCCCGGGCAGGTCGATGACGATCAAATGAAAATCCCGGCCGATCCGGCCGTCGAACTGGTTGCGGAACACCTCCGACGACGACGAATTGCCGTGGATCATCAGGACGGGCATGCCGGAACTGTCCGTCTCGCGCACCGCGAGCGTGCCGTGACTGGTCTCCACCTTGAACTTTTTCGTCGCCACCCCGGCCTCCATTCCCACTTCAGGCAATTGCACACAAAACGATCACGCACCGCCGCGCGTTCGCCGAATAGGCAAAAATGCGTGACGGCCATGAAAATATCTTTTCAGATTGAACCGTGTGTGCATAGATTGTCAATCATTCAACCAAGCCAACCGCACGCAACAGGGGAACGTGTCATGATTTGCAACGCCGTGGGCCGCCGTGTCCGCCAACTCGTCCTGGGGGCCTCGATCGTGGCGCTCTCGGCCGCCGCCAGCACCGCCGGATGGGCCGACACCATCAAGATCGGCCTGCTCGCGCCGCTCACCGGCCCGGCCGCCGCCGATGGCCAGGAGTTCCAGCGCGGCGCCCAGCTTGCTATCGACGAGATCAATGCTGCTGGCGGCTTCAATGGCAGCACCTTCGAACTGACGGTCGGCGATGTGAAGGACCAGTCGGCCGGCGCGGTGACCAGCGCGGTCGAGCGCCTGCTTGGCGACCAGGACGTGCATTTCATGGCGTCCGGCTACGCCAGCCTGACCAATTTCGAGATCGAGAACATGGCCGAGGCCGAGATGCCCTACATTCTCTCGGCCAACTCGCAGCAGACCAAAGACATCGTCGCGCCCGAGCCCGACAAATACGGCTGCTGCTGGTCGCTGACGCCGTCCTTCGACGCCTATAACACCGACGTCACGTCCTTCGTCGAGAAGCTGGCCGCCAACGGCAAGATCCAGCTTCCGACAAAGAAGGTGGCGATCGTCTCCTCCGACAACGCCTATTCAAAAACCATCTCGGAAGGCATGAAGAAGACCTTCGCCGACAAGGGTTGGACCATCACGGTGGACGAACTCGTGCCGTTCGGCGAGGTCACCGACTGGCGCGCCATCCTGGCGAAGGTCCGCGAGAACGTTCCGGACGTCGTCATCAACACCGACTATCTGCCCGGCAATTCGGCCTCCTTCCTTAACCAGTTCCTGGAGCAGCCGACCAAGAGCCTCGTCTTCCTGCAATACGCGCCGAGCGTGCCGGAATTCGTCGAACTGACGAAGGCCAATTCCAACGGCGTCATCTACGACCTGCTCGGCGGGCCGCTGACCACGCCGAAGAACCCGCGCGCGGCGGAAGTCGCCGACAAATACAAGGCGAAATACGGCGTCGAGAGCGGCACCTACGGCGTGGCGCTCTACGAGACGGTCTATCTCTATCTCGACGCGCTGAAGAAGGCCGGGGACTATAAGGACCACGCGGCCGTCATGAAGGCGCTGGGCGAGAGCGACAAGCAAATCGCCGCCGGCCGCCTGAAGTTCGACCCGGCGACCCATCTCGCCATGCAGGGCGACGAGTTCATCCCGATCACTTTCTTCCAGATATGGGACGGCAAGCGCGACTTGATCTCGCCGGCGCAATACGCCACCGGCGAGTTCAAGATCCAGCCCTGGATGCAGTGACGCATGGCACTGCTTGAACTGGACGACGTCTCGAAAGCCTTCGGTTCGCTGAAGGCCGTCGACGGCGTTTCCTTCAAGGTCGAGGCCGGCGAGATCTTTGGCATCGCCGGCCCGAACGGCAGCGGCAAGAGCACGCTGTTCAACGTGATTACCGGCATCCCGTTCAGGCCGGATCGCGGCACGATCCGTTTCGACGGCGTCGAGATCCAGGGCCTGCGCGGCCACCGCATCGCCCGGCTCGGCTTGGCGCGCACCTTTCAGCGCGAGACCAGTTTTGACGGCCTGACCGTGTTCGAGAATGCGCTGATGGGCTCAAGTTTTGGCGCCGCCAGCCAGCCGGCGGTCGCGGCGCGGGAAGCCGCTGCCGAGGCGCTGGAATTCGTCGGGCTCGGCGCGGCCCAGTTCGGCCGCCTGGCCGGAGAGCTTTCCGTCTTCCAGCGCAAATGCCTGATGCTTGCCACTGCGATCGCCATGAAACCCAAAATGCTGCTGCTCGACGAACCGGCCTCCAGCCTCACTAAGCCGGAGATCGACAGTTCCATCGAACTAATCCGCCGCACCGCCGCGCGCGGCATCACCATCCTCTTGATCGAGCACGTCTTGACCTTCCTGATGAGCCTCTCCCAGCACCTGCTCGTGCTCAACCAGGGCACCATGCTGGCCATGGGCGAGCCGCGGAAAGTGATCGCCGACGAGCGGGTCGTCGAAGCCTATCTCGGCACGCGAAGGGCGGCCGCGTGAGTGATCCCATGCTCAACGTCGCCCGGCTCACTGCCGGCTACGGCCGCGTCACCGTGCTCGACGGCATCTCGATGGAGGCCGGCCGCTTCGGCAATGTCGGCCTGTTCGGCCCCAATGGCCACGGCAAGACAACGCTGCTGCGCGCCGTCTCCGGCCTGCTCAAGCCGCGCGGCGGCGCCGTGCAGTTCGACGGCGAGGACATCACCGGTCTTTCGCCGCGCGCCATCGTCGGCAAGGGGCTGATCCACGTGCCGCAAGGCAACACGCTGTTCCCCGACCTCACCATCGCCGACTGCCTGGCGCTCGGCGCCTATTCGCCGCGCGCCCGTCCGCACGAGGCCGCCAACCGGGAAAAGGTGCTGAAACTGTTCCCGAAGCTCCGCGAACGCTGGCGCCAGCGGGTGCGTACACTGTCCGGCGGCGAGCGGCAGATGGTGTCCATCGGCACCGCCTTGATGAGCCACCCGAAACTGCTCATCCTCGACGAGCCGACGCTCGGCCTCGCGCCAAAAATCAAGGACGAACTCTGCAAGTCCGTGCTCGACATCTCGAAAAGCGGCGTGCCGCTGATCGTCGTCGAGCAGGACGTCGAGTTCCTGCTCGAACTCACAAAACACCTCTATTTCGTCAATCACGGCCAGGTGGAGACGGAGATCAAGCCGGGCGAGAATCTCGCCCACTCCGACATCATGGCCATGTATTTTGGGCATTGACGCTAGATGAACACCGCTGCGGACATCCTTTTCGGCGGCCTGTTCCAGGGCTCGCTCTACGCCATGATGGCGGTCGGCCTGGCGCTGGTCTGGACCACCATCGGCGTCTTCAATTTTTCCCACGGCGTCTTCATGATGCTTGGCGCCTACCTCGCCTGGCAATTCGTGGCACTGGGTTTCCCTGCCTACGTCGCCTTTCCGTTCGCGGTGGCGCTGATGGCCGGTGTCGGCTGGCTGCTGCAGGCGACCGTGGTCAGGCCGCTGATCGGCCGCGCCAACCTCGTGCTGGTCGTCGTCATCACCACGCTCGCCGCCGGCTCGCTGATCGAGAACGGCGCGCTGGTCGTCTGGGGCCCGCGCTCGAAACAGCTTCCGCCGCTGTTGGAAGGCAACATCACGCTGGGCGGCATCGGCGTCTCGCTGCACCAGATCGCCATCATCGTGATCACGCCGATCATCCTCGCCGCGCTCTGGGCCTTCCTCAACCGCACGCGGCTCGGCCTCGCGCTGCGCGCCGTGGCGCAGAACGAGGACGCCAGCCGCCTCGTCGGCCTCAACGTCACCATGCTCTACGCGCTGGCCTTCGGCATCGCCGCCGCCCTTGCGGCGCTCGCCGGCATCTTCCTCGGCGGCTACCGCTTCATGACGCCGGTGATGGGCGCCGATCCGCTGCTGAAAGCCTTGATCGTCGTCGTCTTCGGCGGCATCTCCAGCATTTCCGGGCCGATCTTCGCGGCCTATGTGATCGGCTTCTTCGAGGCGATCTGCAGCTATTATTTCGGCCTCTACTGGACGCCGGCGCTGCTGTTCGCAGCACTCATCCTGACCCTGATGGTCAAGCCCGAAGGCCTGTTCACCAGAAGCGGCGGGAGGCTGGCATGACCACTGCTGATCTCACCGACGCCCAGCCCTCCGGCCCGGCGGCGAGCGCCGTCCCCGTCGGCCCGGGCCGTGTGCCGTGGCAGCGCGAGGCGATTGCCGTCATCATCGGCTTTGCGCTGCTCGCGCTGCTACCTTTCGTGTTCACGGACAGTTACAGTCGCCACGTGCTGATCATGGTGTTCATCTACGCCATCGTCGCCTCGAACTGGGACCTCAGCCTGGGGTACGGCGGCGTCTTCAATTTCGGCCACATCGCGCTCTTCGGCATAGGCGTCTACGCCTACAGCCTGCTGACAAAACTGGCCGAAGTGGACCCGTGGGTGGCAATGGCCTTGAGCGGCGTCATCGCCGTCATCGCGGCGGTCGCCGTCACTATTCCGATTCTCCGACTGAAGGGCATCTACATAATCCTCGTCACCTTCGGCTTCGCCCAACTGGTCATGCAGGTCATTTTGAGCCAGTCCGATTATACCGGCGGCACGGTCGGCCTCGTGCGCATCCCTTCGCTCTATTTGTTCGACCACAACATGGTCCGCGACGGCAAATTCGCCTATTTCTACATCGCGCTGGCGCTGCTGGCGGCGAGCACCGTCTTCCTGCGCGTCTTTGTGCGCTCGCGCACCGGCATCAGCATCGTGGCGCTGCGCGACAACGAGGACTATGCGGTCAGCCGCGGCATCTCGCTGGTCAAGCAGCGGCTGATCACGCTTGCCGCCAGCGCCTTCTTCACCGGCGTCGCCGGCGCCTTCTACGCCGCCTACCAGCGCAACGCCTCGGTGGAAGTGTTCAGCATGAGCCTCGGCACCATCATCCTGTCGATGGTCCTGCTCGGCGGCACCAGCACGATCTACGGCGCCATCATCGCCTCCTTCGTGCTGACGGTGTTTTCCGAAGCGATGGCCGATTTCGGCGCCTGGCGTCCGATCATCACCGCCTTGCTGATTCTTGTCGTGATGCTCGCCTATCCCGGCGGCATTTTCGGCATGCTGAAAAGCGGACTCGGCGTGTTCTCGCGCCGCAGTGCGGCGGGGAAGAGCTAAGCAGGCTGGGCAGGCTTCGCCGGCGGATGGCGTGGGCGAGGCAATTCGATGTCGTCCGTGCCGGGACGTCCACAGTGGTGGAAAGCAGCCGTTGGATGGGTAGACGATTCCACATATTTTGTTCGCCAATCAGGCATGCCTAGCAAGTGAGGGCTGTCACTGGATTCCTTTGAGAAAACGTGAAACCTCAACTCAAACAATTACAACTCAGCCAATGGCCTGCACTCCAACGATGAAGTCGCCATGATTTCCTTAGAGTCAGTCCGGTAACTTTATGATGGATTACAAAGTCTTCTGATCATGAGGCGGATGGAGGCGAGCTTTAGGAAAGCGAGTGCCCTGGCGTTGAGGCATTCCCAGTCCTTGGCCAGGCGCCGACAG
>NZ_JBIRCY010000055.1:0-48215 GCF_044326205.1 Mesorhizobium sp. IMUNJ 23232 | reverse complement strand
CAAGCCGGGCCCGGTCCGCTTCCGGCGTTTTTCGCCGCTGCGGCGCGGGCGGCCGCCCGGCGGAAGATTGCCGCGCTTCGACCCGGATGCGCCGAAACGCAAGAACATCCGCGAGGTCGACGAGATCCTGGCGCATGCCAATGCGATGGCGTTCTACGCGCTGGAGCCACCGAGGCGGGATACGTCATGACGCCGCCGGCCGGGCCGGATCTCGAAAACTTTCCAACAAACCCAATGGCCGGACGATCCGGGCGTGGCGGCGATCTGTGCTCATCCGTTGGCAAAGCCGGAACGATGCGAGCAAAAATATGACAAAAAAATTCAAGTAATTGATTCTCTTGTCTGGAATTATTCCAAACTATAGGCCATATTCAGCTAACGAACGCGTGCGCGGAAGGAGCGACCATGCGACTGACACGCCAGACCAATTACGCCATGCGCATCCTGATGTATTGCGCGGCCAATGACGGGCGGCTGAGCCGCATCCCCGAGATCGCCGAGGCCTATACGGTCTCGGAACTCTTCCTGTTCAAGATCCTGCAGCCGCTGGTCGAGAACGGCCTTGTCGAAACGGTGCGCGGCAGGAACGGCGGCGTGCGGCTCGGACGGGCGGCCGACAAGATCAACCTCTTCGATGTCGTGCGCGTCACCGAGGAAAGTTTTGCCATGGCCGAGTGTTTCGAAAACGACGCGGCCGAATGCCCGCTGATCGACAGTTGCGCGCTGAACGCGGCGCTGCGCGAGGCGCTCAATGCCTTCTTCGCCGTGCTCGAGCGCTATACCATCGCCGATCTCGTCAAGTCGCGCAGCAACGTCCGCTCGCTGCTGGGGATCGAGGCGCTGGCGCCGATCCGCGCACCGGCAGCCTGACCGCTACATCGCCACCGACTGCGGCAGCACGAACGGGACGTTGCCCGCTGGCAGCGCTCCTACCCTCAGACGGCAATCGAACACGCTTTCGATCAGCTCATCGTTCAGAACCTCGCGAGGTTCTCCCGAGGCAGCCACGCGGCCGCGATGCATGACGAAGACGCGGTCGGCATACATCGCCGTCAGATTGAGGTCGTGCAGGATGGCAACCACGCCGCCGCCCCGGCGCGCATAGTCGCGCGCGATATCCATGATGACGAGCTGGTGTTTTATGTCGAGGCTGGAGACCGGCTCGTCGAGGAAGAGATAGCGCGGCCGCCCCTCCAGCACCGGCACCCAGACCTGGCAGAGCACGCGGGCCAACTGCACGCGCTGCTGCTCGCCGCCCGAAAGCTCCTGGTAGAATCGCCCGCCGAATCCGGCGAGGTCGACCTTCGCCAATGCCCGATCCGGCAGGCGCTCCGCCTCGCCGGCGAGCGCGCCCGAACGGCCGCCCATCAGCCCGAGCCGCACGATCTCGCGCACCGTGAACGGAAAGGCGAGCTGCGTCGATTGCGGCAGCACGGCCCGCATGCCCGCGGCTTCACGTGGCGTCGTGCGTGAAATCTCGCGCCCCTCGAAGGTGATGCTGCCGCGATACGGCAGGTCGCCGGTCAGGGCCTTGAGAAAAGTCGTCTTGCCGGAGCCGTTAGGCCCGACGATCGCGGTGATCTGTCCGGGCGCGGCGGAAAAGCCGACGCCCTCGACGATGCACGCTGGGCCGATCGAGACGCCGACATTGCTGGCTTCGATCATCGTTGCCTCCTAGAGGTCCAGGATCCCGCGCTTGCGCAGCAATATCCACAGGAAGAACGGGCCGCCTGCCGCCGCCGTGACGATGCCGATCGGCAATTCCGCCGGCGCCACGATGGTGCGGCTCAGCGCATCCGCAAGCAGCAGCAGGCAGGCACCGAGCAGCGCCGAGCACGGCAGCAGGTAGCGGTTGTCCGGACCGATCAGCAGCCTGAGCAGATGCGGCACGATGATGCCGACGAACGCGATGCCGCCGCTGACCGCCACCGAAGCACCGGTCGCCGCGGAGACGACGAGGATGGCGGCATGCTTCAGCCGCTGCACCGGCACGCCGAGATAGGCGGCGCTGGATTCGCCGAGCGCCAGCGCATTGAGCCCGCGCGCGAAGAAAGGCGAAACCGCCAGCGCGACCGCGACAATGCTGCCGGCCGCGAACACCTTCGTCCATGTCGCGCCGGCCAGCGATCCCAACGACCAGAAGGTCAGGTCGCGCAATTGCCGGTCGTCCGCCACGAAGATCAGCAGGCCGGTCAGCGCCGTCGCCATGGCGCCGAGCGCGATGCCGGCGAGCAGCATGGTGGCGATCGACGTCTGCCCGCGCCGCGTCGCCACCTTATAGAGCACCAGCGTCACCGAAAGGCTGCCGACGAAAGCCGCCAGCGGCAGGGCATAGATCCCGAGCAGCGCCGTCACCGGCGCGAGCACCGTCGTGCCCAGCACGATCACCGACACGGCGCCGAGGCTGGCGCCGGCGGAGACGCCGACGATGCCGGGATCGGCGAGCGGATTGCGGAAAAGCCCCTGCATGACCGCCCCCGACACGGCGAGGCCTGCGCCGACCATGATGCCCATCGCCACGCGCGGCAGGCGGATATCGTAGATGATGATCCGGTCGCGCTCGGTAAGCACCGCATCCGCGCCAGTCCCCTGCAGCAGCCAGTCCTTCATCACCGCAAGGGCCGACGCGTCGGAAGCACCCGACGAGACGCCGAACGCCGCCGTGAACACTAGCGCGATGCAGAGCAGGATCAGCACAAGCTGCGCGCGCTGCGAGCGGTCGCCAGCGGCTGGAGGGCTCACGGCTGCCGTGACGGCGGCGCTGGAGATCGACATTCCACCACGCCTATTGCTTGATAGCGTCGCCGTAGAGAGCGGCCGCAAGATCGCGGATGGCGTCCGCGGTGCGCGGCCCGAAGCCGAGCAGATAGGAGCCGCTCATGCGCACGAAGCGGTGTTTCTCCCCTGCAGGCGTGGACTGGATCGCCGGCAGCGAGAAAAGCTGTGCCTCCGTCGCCGCATGGTCTTCGTTGCCGCCCCGGTTCATCATCAGGATGAGATCGGGTTTTGCAGTGATGATCGCCTCGTCGGAAAGCTGGCGATAGCCCGAAAAACCCTGGATGGCGTTGACGCCGCCGGCGAGTTTTATGATGCCGTCGGCCGCCGTGTCGGCGCCGGAGCCGAGAATCTTGCCGTCCTGCACGCTGAGCACGAACAGCACGCGCTTGCGCTCGGCGATGTCGGCGGTAAGGTCTTCCGCCGCCTTGAGGTCGGCATCGACCTTGGCGGCAAGCTGCGCCGCCTTGTCGTCGGCGCCGATCGCCTTGCCGACGACGATGATCTTGTCGATGATGCCTTTGTGGCCGAACTGGTCCGGCACCTCGATATAGGGAACGCTGGCCTTCTTCAGCACGTCGACCGCTTCCTTGGGGCCGCTGCCCTGCAGCGCAAGGATGGCGTTCGGCTTCACCGACAGCACGCCCTCCGGCGACAGCGCCCGCATGTAGCCGACATCGGGCAGGCTGAAGGCGGCTTCGGGATAGACGCTGGTCGAATCGCGGGCGATCAGCCGCTTCTCCTCGCCGAGCGCATAGATGATCTCGGTGATTGATCCGCCGACCGAAACGATCCGATTGGGATCCGGAAAAACGCTGACGCCTTCCGTGGCCTGCGCGGAAACGGAAACGGCCGCCGTGAAAAGCACGGCGGCAAGCAGGCGGCGCAGCGGCAAACCGCCAGATCGGAACGATGTCATGTCAAACTTTCACGCAGCAGTGGAACAGGGAATGCGGGGAAGATGCTCGGCCAGGAAGCGCCAGTCCTCGCGCTCGCCCTCGCCTTCGTGGCGCTTGCCGAAGAACTGGATGATCAGCCGCCCCTCGCCGTCATAGGCTTCGACGGAAGTGACGTGCCCATCCTTGGTCGGCTTGCGCACCACCCAGGTCTCGCGGATGTGGTCGAGGCGCAGATGCAGATGAAAGGTCTCGTCCAGAACATTGATCCATGGACCCATTGGCTTGATCGACGTGATCGGGCCGGAATGGATCTGGATGCAGCCGCGGCTGCCGACGAAGCACATGATCGGGATGGCGTCCTGCGCCGCCAGATTCATCAGCGCGGCCACCGCGTCGCCGTCGAGCTGCCAGGCGAGATCGGGACCGGCCAGCCGCATGGCGCGGCGGCGGCTGATCTTCAGCGAGCGCAGCATGCCGAAAAACTGGTGCGTGTCGGTCAGGCTGTTCCACCGCTCGCGCAGCAGGTCCGGCGAAACGGATTCATCGTCGGCCTCGACCTTGGCCTCGCCGGTCTCGATATCGACGACCGGAGACTGGTTTGTCGATTCCAGCGAGGCGACCAGTTTCTGATAGGCATAAAGATTCGATGCTGCGCGCAGATGCACCTTGTGCACGGCTTCGCCGGCCGCATCGAAGAATTGCAGGCTGCGCCGGATTTCGTCGCCGTCGCGTTTCTCGACGGCAAAACCGTGTTTCCAGACGCCGAGAAATATCCGCAGGTCGATGTCGGCGCCCAGTACCATGGCGCTGTGCTCGCCCGGAAAGACCTTGTCGTAGACGCCGATCTTTTCGTGCACCGCGCTGTCGTTGCGGGTGAGCGCCATCACCTCACCCACCGATTCCAGACCGACGAGCAGGTCGTTGACGCGCGGCTCAATGCGCACGACGCCCAGGCCGCAATGCGCCGCAACAAGTTCCGCCTCGGAAATACCGAGCTGGATGGCGAGGTCGCGCTCGCGCATCTTCGAATTATCGTCCCGCGCCCGCCGGATTTGCTCCGGCGTCGGCTTCACCCGCTGATCCATGTCTGTCCTACTTGTTGAGAATGAGCTTGCCCTGCCTGGTGATCTTCAGCCGGTAGAGCGAGCCGCCGTGATCGATGCCGATCTCGAACTCGCCCTGGAAAAGCGACTGGCTGGTCAGTGTGCGGACCGCAACGGGCCGCCTGTATTCAGGACGTTGCGCCGCATCGGTAGGATAGGGACGCGCGCGGAAGAAAGCATTGGGGTTGTGCGTGTTCATCTCGATCGACCCTCTCTGTCGCCGGGGTTCCGCCACGGCCGGTCTGCCGGAATTTGCCGCCTGTTATCTTGACTTAAAATATCAGGTTTTATAGGGAGTGCAATACCGGACAAAATAAGTCAACATATTTGACGGGCAACACCAAAATGCCAGCCAGCCTCCCGCCAGCCCCGCATTTTTTCAGACGCATGCAGGAGTAGGGACATGGGGGCTGTCGGCTTGGGGCACGACAATCGGGACAATGGGCGCGGGGCTGATGTCCGGCCGCTGAAGAGAAGGATCGCGCTGCTCGCCGGCGTGGCGTCGCTGGCGCTGGTTGGCGGACCGGCCCTCGCACAGGAAGAGCCGAAGCCACTATCGACCCAGGAACAGGCTTCGACCGCTGAACAGCAGGGCGAGAAGAAGCCGGAGGAAGGGACGGTCAACGCCGCCGGCAACACGGTGCTCGACCAGATCACCATCGTCAGCAAGACCGGCGAATCGGCGATCGACACGCTGGCATCGGTCAGCCACGTGGATCAGGCACAGATTGAACGCCGCATGGCGGTGACGCCCGGCGATCTCTTTTTCGGTGTTCCGGGCGTCGCCGCCCAGACGGACGCCAAGCGCGGCGCCACCAGCATCAACATCCGCGGCCTGCAGGATTTCGGCCGCGTCGCGGTCATCGTCGACGGCGCCCGCCAGAATTTCCAGCGCTCCGGCCACGGCACCCAGTCCGTCTTCTTCATCGATCCGGAACTCGTTCAGCAGGTCGACGTGATTCGCGGCCCGGTTGCCAACACCTACGGTTCGGGCGCCATCGGCGGCGTGGTGTTTTACGAGACCAAGGACGCCGAAGACTTTCTGCGCCCGGGCGAGACCTGGGCCGCATCGACGACGGCCCGCTACGACACCAACGGCGAAGGCTTTACCACCAGCGCGACCGGAGCCTACAAATTCAACGACTCCGTCGACGTGCTCGGCAACATTGTCTACCGCAATTTCAACGACTACAAGGATGGCGACGGCAACGACGTCTCCGGCACCGGCTTCGACATTCTGGCCGGAATGATGAAGAGCACCATCCGCCCGACCGAGAACAGCGAGTTGAAGCTCGGATGGGTCGGCGAAAAGCAAAACTGGACCGAAGGCTCGGACGTCTACGACGTCGACCAGCGCCAGAACACTTTTACGGGCCGCTACACCATCACGGATGACGACAGGAGCTGGCTCGACCTGCATGTCAACCTGTCCGCCAACATCGCCACCCTCGACCAGACCTACGGGCAGAACGTGACCCGTTTCAGCTCAGTGACCGGCCAGCCGATCATCATTCCGAAGGGTTCCAAGACCGGCTACGATCTCGATACCTACGGCATCG
The DNA here is from genome assembly GCF_044326205.1 of Mesorhizobium sp. IMUNJ 23232. Classification (NCBI taxonomy): domain Bacteria; kingdom Pseudomonadati; phylum Pseudomonadota; class Alphaproteobacteria; order Hyphomicrobiales; family Phyllobacteriaceae; genus Mesorhizobium; species Mesorhizobium sp. IMUNJ 23232. Next base: position 41,879 of record NZ_JBIRCY010000055.1, on the reverse strand, counting down.
ACCTCTGGAACACGTCGCGGTTCGAGACCGGCGTGATCGCGCACGAATTGACCTATGGCGGCGACTGGGTGACGGACGACGTCGTGACCAGCAGTCCGGAAGGCGGCGACGATCTGTTCACGCCGTCGGGCAAGCGGCGCCTCGGCGGCGCCTACATCCAGGAGAAGCTCACTTACGAGTGGCTGGAGATCATCGGCGCGCTGCGTTACGACAGCTACAAACTCGACGATGACGACGTCAACGTATCGGGCGACAGGCTTTCGCCGCGCATCACCGTGGGCGTGTCGCCCTTCGAGAGCATCGGCCTCGAAGGCCTGCAATTCTACGGCACCTATGCGGAAGGCTATCGCGCGCCGTCCCTGTCCGAGACGCTGATAAGCGGCCTGCATCCGAACGGCGTGGTGTTCCCCTTCCTGCCCAATCCGGACCTAAAGCCCGAAACCGCGCATACGGTGGAGTTCGGCATCAACTACGCGCAGGATGGGCTGATCCAGGCCGACGACCGGCTGCGCATCAAGACGGCCTACTACCACAACGACATTGACGACTACATCGGCCTCGCCACGCTTTCGCCCTTCGATCCGACCAGCGGCTGCCCGTTCATACCAGGCCCCGGCGCAATCCCGATCTGTTCGCAGTACCAGAACTTCGCCAATGCCAAGATCGAAGGTTTCGAATTCGAGAGCGTCTATGATGCCGGCTGGGGTTTTGCCGGACTGACGGCCTCGATCATCAGCGGCTACACGGTATCCTACTCGGGCGAGCGCGAAGATCTCGCCACGATCCCCTCCTCGCAGGTCACCGGACAGATCGGCTTCCGTTTCCTCGAGGACAAGCTGACCGTCGGCGGCGAGGTCCAGTACAATGGCAAGCCGAAGGGCAACCCGGTCGCCGACGACTATACACTGGTGAACCTGTTCGCCAGCTACCAGGCGAATGAGGATTTCCGCATGGATTTCCGCGTCGACAACCTGTTCGACGAGCAATACGTCAATCCACTGAACGGCACGACCACGACCACGCTCTACGAGCCGGGAATCTCGGTCAAGCTTGCTGCGACCATGCGTTTCGGAGGCTGAGTTTGAAACACCCGATCGCACCGACACCTCTTCTGCTGGCGGCAGCTCTCGCCGCCGCCAGCGGCATTGCGACGGCACAGGAGCAGGCTGCGAAGCCTGCCCTGGCACTCGAACTCAACGCCGCGCAGCCATCGCAAAAAGGCTGCCGGCTGACCTTCGTCGTCACCAACGGGCTCGGCGCCGAACTTTCCAAGGCGGCCTTCGAGATCGCCCTGTTCAACGAGGTGGGCGTGGTCGATACGCTGACCGTGCTCGACTTCAAGGAACTGCCGGCCGGCAAGACCAAGGTGACGCGATTCGACCTGCCGGGCCTGGACTGCGCGAAGATCAGCCGCGTGCTGGTCAACCGCGCTACCGACTGCGCCGGCGAGGGCGTGGACCCCGCTGCCTGCATGCGGCAACTGGCGCCCGGCACCAAGGCCAAAATCGCCTTCGGCGTTTGACCACCCATTCCCATCCAGGGATACGCGGCTGGAACACGGCCTCGCCCTGCCCCGTTCGAGCGTCAGACAATTTTGAACGCCCGGCAAGTCGGACCGAAGCACTTGCCTGTCTCACGCTTCACAAGGAGCCAAGAGCTTGAACTTTCTTCGCCTTCACAGGCTGGCCGCGCATCGCGGCGACGGCCTCAACGCCAAGATGCTCGACCTGCTCGAGCGCCGCGCGAGCCTTGCCGCCGGCCCCAACGTCGAAGAGCTTGCGCGCCATCGCGCCGCCACGCATATGCAGGCTGGCCCCAATCCGGCCGCGCCGGCATCCGCCGATCTGCCCGAAGGCGTCATCCGCTTTCCGGCCCGACCGGTTCCAAGAAACGCCGCACGCGGCGTCAAATCCTGACAGGCAACAAAGGAACACAGCCATGTACATAGCCATGAACCGCTTCAAGGTGCAGAACGGGTCGGAAGAGGCGTTCGAGGACGTCTGGAAGGGCCGCGATTCAACCCTCAACGAGATGAAGGGATTTCGCGAGTTTCATTTGCTGCGCGGGCCCGTAAACGAAACGGAAGGTTATACGCTGTTCGCCTCGCACACGGTGTGGGCAAGCCAGGACGATTTCATCGCCTGGACCAAGTCCGAAAATTTCCGCGCCGCCCACCGCAACGCCGGCCAGAACAAGCCGCTCTACATCGGCCACCCGCAATTCGAGGGATTTTCGGTGGTAGAAGGCGCCTGACGATGCAGCCCGTCTCCGATCCGGCGCGCTCGATCCCGATCCTGCCCTCGCCGGACATCGCGGAGAGCCGGGCCTTCTATCGCGACCGTCTCGGCTTCGAAACGGTCGCGCCGGACATGGACGCCTATCTCATCGTCCGGCGCGGCGAGATCGAAATCCATTTCTGGCTGACGCCGGACCGCGACCTACCGAAAGTCTCGTCCTGCTACATCCGCGGTGGCGAAGTCTCTCGCCTTCACGCGGAGTTTTCGGAGCGAGCCGTGCCGGGCCTGACGCCGTTCAGCGTGCGGCCGTGGAATATGAAGGAGTTTTACGTCCACGACCCGCACGGCAATCTGCTACGCTTCGGCTGCATTCCCGAAGAGGGTTGAGCTCCGTCACCCCGCTCCCGCCAGCAGGCTGGCATTGCCGCCGGCCGCTGTGGTGTCGACGCAGACCGAGCGCTCATGCGCATAGGCGGCCGGGTTCAGCACCTCGCTGATCAGCGGCACGATCGGACCGGAATGGTCGGCTAGTACGCGACGCACGACCCGCATCGCATCCGGCGTGCCCGAAAACGCCACCGCGTCGACGCCAAGCGCCCGCGATTCGACCGGGTCTGGCCGGCCGTCGATCACCGCCAGCGGAAACCCCTTACCGGTGAGCGGCTGCAAGGCGGCCGGCGCACCCGGCGCCACCGCCAGCACTGCATTGCCGGCGGCGAGCGCCTGCACAACCTGCGCCAGCAGCGTTTCGCCATCGGGGCCGAGGCACAGCACTTTCCCGCGCGGATGCAGCGTCAGCGTATTGGCCTCGCCGGTCGGTCCGGGCAGGTCGACAGGACCGAAATCGGTCGCGGCGGCGGCCGCGATCGCCTCGGCCGCCTTGCCGCGCAACACCTTGCGAAGCGCCGGCACGCGGTCGGTGCGCGTCGACCAGCCGCCATCTGCGGGGTCGGGCAGCGCATCGGCGAGTTCAGTGGCCGTCACCTTGTGCCCCTCGCCGATTTCCGTGCCGGCTTCCGCTGATTTGCGGAACCGGCGCAGATAGTGAGGCCCGCCGGCCTTTGGCCCGGTGCCGGAAAGCCCCTCGCCACCGAAAGGCTGCGAGCCGACCACGGCACCGATCTGGTTGCGGTTGACGTAGATGTTGCCGGCATGCACGCCGTCGACGATGTGCTGCACCCTAGCTTCTATGCGCGTGTGCAGGCCAAAGGTCAGGCCATAACCCTTGCGGTTGATCGACGAGATCACATGGTCGATGTCGTCCGCCCCGAAGGTGGCAACATGCAGCACCGGGCCAAAGACTTCCTTCCTCATCTCGTCGATGCCCGAAACGCGAAAGATGTGCGGAGCGACGAAACGGCCCTCCGTCGGCGCATCAAGTTTTGTGATCAGTTTCCCTTTACCCTCCATCTCTTTGCAGTAGGAGAGGATGGACTGCCGCGCCTCGTCGTCGATCACCGGCCCGACATCGGTCGAAATCTGCCAGGGATCGCCGACCTTCAGCGCCTTCAGCGCTCCTTCCAGCATTTCGAGCATTTTCTTTTCCACGTCCTTCTGGACATAGAGGACACGCAGCGCCGAGCAGCGCTGGCCGGCGCTCTGGAAGGACGAGGCGAGGATGTCGCGCACCGCCTGTTCCGGCAGCGCGGTCGAATCGACGATCATCGCATTGAGACCGCCGGTCTCGGCGATCAGCATGGCGTCCGGCGCCGCCGTCTCGGCAAGCTGCTTTTCGATCAGCTTCGCGACCTCGGTCGAACCGGTGAAGCAGACGCCGGCAATGCGCGGATCGGCGGTCAGCGGTGCGCCGACCGACGGCCCGTCACCCGGCAGGAGATGCAGCACCTCGGCCGGCACGCCAGCCCGATGTAGCAGGTCCACCGCCTTTGCGGCGATCAGCGGTGTCTGTTCGGCCGGCTTGGCGATGACGGCGTTGCCGGTGACCAGCGCAGCAGCGACCTGGCCGGTGAAAATCGCCAAGGGGAAATTCCACGGCGAGATACAGGCGATGACGCCCCGCGCCTGCGTGCCCGGTTCGACCCTCGCCGCCTCGGTCGCGTAGTAGCGCAGGAAGTCGACCGCCTCGCGCACTTCCGCGACACCGTCGGCCAGCGTCTTGCCAGCCTCACGGGTGCAGAGCGCGAAGAACTCGGCTGAATTCGCCTCATAGAGTTCGGCGGCGCGGCGCAGGATTTCCGCGCGCTCGGCGACGGGGCGTTTTGCCCAGGCGGGCTGGGCGGCCGCAGCGGATTTCACGGAGGCGGCAACCTGCTTGGCGCTGGCTTCGGTGACCGAGCCGACGATGTCACTCGGCCTTGCCGGGTTGGTCACCGGCCGTTTCGAACCATAGCCCGCCGCCTTGGGCGCCGGCCCGGCGGCCCAGCGTTCCGGGCCAACGAAAGCCGCTCTCGCCTTGTCGATCTCGCCGAGAGTGATGGGATCGGTCACGTCCCAGCCCCGCGCGTTGCGCCTGCCTGCACCGAAAATCGCTGCTGGTTTTGCAATCGCCGGATTGGCGGCCAGTCCCTGCTTCTCGACCACCGCGAACGGGTCGCGCGCAATCTCCTCCGGCGGCACGTCCTCGTCGGTTACCTGGTGCACGAAGGAGGAATTGGCGCCGTTTTCCAGCAGCCGGCGGACCAGATAGGCAAGCAGGTCGGAATGCGCCCCCACCGGCGCATAGATGCGGCAGCGCGTGCCCTCGGCCTTGCGCACCGTCTCGTGCAGCGCCTCACCCATGCCGTGCAGCCGCTGGAACTCGAATTTTTCGCGGTCGGGCGCCATGCGCAGGATGGCCGCCACGGTGTGCGCGTTGTGCGTGGCGAATTGCGGATAGATGCGGTCAGTCATCGACAACAGCTTTTTCGCGCAGGCGACGTAGGAAACGTCGGTGTTCACCTTGCGCGTAAACACCGGATAGTCGGACAGCCCCAGCACCTGCGCCCGCTTGATCTCCGTGTCCCAGTAGGCGCCCTTGACCAGCCGCACCATGATGGTGCGGTCGAGCTTTTGCGCCAGCGCGTAGAGCCAGTCGATGACGAACGCCGCGCGCGGGCCATAGGCCTGCACCACGACGCCAAAACCGTCCCATTCGGCTAGCCGCTCATCGGCCAACACCCGCTCGATCACGTCGAGCGACAGGTCGAGCCGGTCGGCCTCCTCGGCGTCAATGTTGAGCCCCATGCGGGCATGGCTCGCCGCCAGCGCCAGCGACAGGAGCCGCTCGCTCATCACCGGCAGCATCGCCTCGCGCTGCGCCTGCTCGTAGCGCGGATGGATCGCCGAGAGTTTTACCGAAATGCCGGGATTGGTGCGGATGTCGGGACCGTCCGTGCCGCTGTTGAGCGACGAGATGGCGTCGGCATAGGCCTTGAGGTAGCGCAGCGCGTCGGCTTCGGTGCGGGCGGCCTCACCCAGCATGTCATAGGAATAGAGATAACCCTTTTCCAACATGTCGCCGCCGCGGCGCACCGCCTCGTCGATGGTGCGGCCGAGCACGAACTGCTCGCCCATCTCGCGCATGGCGGCCGACACCGCGCGGCGGATGACCGGCTCGCCCAGCCGGCGCACCATCGAGCGCAGCGTGCCGGCTATCCCGTCGTCGGCGTCGTCGAGCACCCGGCCGGTCAACATCAGGGCCCAGGTCGAGGCGTTGACGAAGATCGAGCTCGATTCGCCCGAATGCGCCGACCAGTCGTGCGGCGCGATCTTGTCCTGGATCAGATCGTCCATGGTCTGCGTATCGGGGACGCGCAGCAGTGCCTCGGCAAGGCACATCAGCGCCACGCCCTCCTTGGTCGACAGCCCGTAGGCGGAGAGGAAGACTTCCATCAGCCGGGGATCGGAGGAGGCCCTCACCGCCCGCACCAGCTCGGCGGCACGCGCGGAAATCGCCTTGCGCTGCTCGGGCGACAGCGCCGCAAGCTCGGTAAGCCTTGCAAGCGCGGTGTCCTCGTCTGGCAGATAATTTTCGCGGATATGGCTACGAAGCACGTCGAGCGAGGGCGCGGTCATGGCGATCCTGTGGATTGCGGCGGTGAAAAGAGGATGGCGCGGTGTCTATCATGCACCGCTTTCCTCAAGGGTCCAAACTTCTGGCATTTGCGGCCCAATCGAACTATTCTATGAGGAAAACCCGATCGCTTTGGGCCAAGATTTCGATGATTGAAGACCAATTGGACCGTATCGACCGAAACATTCTTGCAGCGCTGGCGCGTGACGCTCGGCTGTCGGCCAACGAGCTCGCCGGTAAGGTGGGCTTGTCGAAGACACCGGTCCAGGCCCGTGTCCGCAGGCTTGAGAAGGACGGCTTTATCCGTGGCTATTCGGCGGTCATCGACCGCGAACGCATGGGTGAAGGCCATGTTGCCTTCGTGCAGGTCAAACTCTCCGACACCCGCTCGCTGGCGCTGGCCGAATTCAACCGCGCGGTGCAGGCCGTGCCGGAGATCGAGCAGTGCCACATGATGGCGGCAAGCTTCGACTATCTGCTGAAAGTCCGCACCCGCGACATCGCCGCCTACCGCCGCGTGCTCGGCGAGCGCATCTCTGCCCTGCCGCATGTGGCGCAGACCTCGACGTTTGTGGCCATGGAAACGGTGAAGGACCGGTAGACGCCGTGCGTGGATGCGCCTCGCCGCCCGGCAGCTACGCACCATCTGGCAGCACCGCGTTCGTCGTCGTAAAACGCATCTGCGGCATCGGCTTCCGCCGCGCGGGACATCGAAAAGGGAGATCAGGCATGCGCCGCGATTTCAAGGAACTCAACCGACGGCGTTTTCCGCTGGTTTTGCTGTGGCTGGGGATAACGGCGGCGGCTTTTGGGAATGCTGGTTTCGCTGTTGCCGCCGATCCCCTGCAGGGCGCATGGGTCGCGACCAAGGTCATTTCGGACGGCAAGCCGGCAGAGAATCTCGTGGGCCACCGGCTGACCTTCGATGGCGGTAATTTTCAGATCCAGTCGAGCGGAGGGCAAATCATCTTTGCCGGCACGACCAGTATTGATCCGTCCGCCAAGCCTGCTTCGATCGATTTCGTCAACACCCAAGGCGACGCAGCCGGCGCGACCTGGAAGGGCATCTATGTACTCGAGGGAGAAACGCTAAGCATCTGCGACAATTCTCCGAACCTGGATGCGGTTCGGCCCACTGCCTTTGAGGCGGCAAGCGGTTCGGGTCACGCGCTGTTCATCTTCGAACGCGCCAAGCCGTGAGAGGGCACGGCGCGACAGGCCTCTCCCTACTCCTCCAACAGTGTCCGCAAAAACGCCACCAGAGCGGCCTTTTCGCGATCCGAGAGCCGCAGTGGCTGCAATTCCGAGGTGCCGCCGGCTGACTGCTGTGCAGCCGTATAGTGATCGACCACCTGCTCTAGCGTCTCGAATTGCCCGGCATGCATATAGGGCGGGCGAGTAGCCGCCCCGCGCAGCGACGGCGTCTTGTAGGCATGCCTCAGTTCCGGGCCATCTCGCACCATGTAGAGAAGTTCGCCGCAGGCGCTTTCATCGCCGTCGCGGAAACGGCCGAGGCAGTTGAACGGATCGGCGAGAACTTCCGGGGCACCGGTCTCGCGGCCGAGATCGGCCGGCTTGCCATCGGCCGGCGGCACGCCGGTGTTGTGGAAATGCTCGTCGGTGAAGCGCGGGCCGTTGTGGCAGGTCGAGCATCGTGCCTTGCCGATGAACAGTTTTAAGCCCAGCACCTCCTCGTCGGTGAAGGCAGCATCGCCCTCCGGCGTCCGCCCGGCGGCGATTGCATCGGTAAAGCGGTCGAAACGCGTTGGCTTGTGGACGATCGTGCGTTCGAAGGCGGCTATTGCCTTGCCGATATTGGCGAAAACGGTGTCGATGCCGTCGCGCTGGTCTTCGGTCATTGCCGTCCACGCGGCCTGCTCCGCAGGTGTTCCGCGTGGCCCGGCAGAGGCTGGCAGAGTGGACATATCCGGCAAAGGCCCAAAAATGCGCTCGTAGCGGGTCTTGAATTCGCGCGTCATCAGGTGCGCGTATGCGGTGCGTGTGCCAGCGTGCTCCTGCAAATCCTCAAGAGGTGTCAGCGCCTGCGCCCAGAGACTGTCGCGGCGCCCATCCCAGAAGAACCAGGGCCCATAGGCGACGCCGGCCAACGGCATGGTGCGCCGGTTCGATTCGCCGGCGCCAACGCCGAAGGGCCGGTCGTCCTGGAACTGCCGGTCGATCATGTGGCAGGTCGAGCAGGCTACATTGCCGTCGCGGCTGAGCCTTTGCTCGAAGAACAGCGTCGCGCCAAAGGCGGCCGGCCCCGGTCTGTCGGCGTATTTGTTGGTCGGGTCCGGCGGCAGCGGCTTCAGCGCCGAAAGCGACAGCGAGGCGATGGTTGCCTTCTCAGCCTCGGAGAAATCCGGCCCATCGCAGCCCGCCGGCAGCACGAAAAGCCCAAGTACGAGCAGAAGGGCGAGGCGGCGCGGCATTGTTCTTCATCCAGAGTGATCCCTAGAGAACAACGTTGAACACGGCCTCATCCTTCTCGTCCTTGATCGAAATATCGAATTTCAGCTCCCATACACCGGGCATGGTGAACTTAAGGCCCTCGATGCGGTAGTGCCCCTCGCCGAGGTCGGCGGTCACCGTCGGCTTTGTCGGCAGGCCATGGCTATGGTCAGGCATGCCGCCGTCCACCGAGATCGCGGCGTCGCGAACCGGGTGGCCGTTGGGGAAGCGCACCGTGAGAATCCAGGACGTTAGCGGCCCGACCTTCGGCTCGCCGCCCTCCGGCGCGATGCTGGCGACGAAGCGCTTGTTCTCGGTGCGCTTGGCGCGGGCGACGTCGGGACCGTCGTGGCGCGGCGCGGTCAGATAGATCTGGGCAAAGCAGAAGATAGCGATGACGGCGAGGACCGGGACGACGATCATCCCCCAGGGAATTTTGCGCATGGGAATTTTTCCGAAGGCGGTTTCGCGCGAATTTAGGACTTTGCGGGCAAAACGGGAAGCCACCGTGTGCGCCGGGTTGCCGCATGCCGGCGCAGATGGCAAAAGGCCGTAAATCCAGGCATTTGGGGAGGCAAGAACTTGGCTCAGGGAATTGCGTCCGTCGGCGAATGCATGCTGGAACTTTCCGGCCAGGGCGGCGAACAGTGGCGCATGGGTTATGCCGGCGACACGTTCAACACGCTGTGGACGCTGCGGGCATTGACCGAGCCGGAACATGACGCCGACTATGTCTCGGCCTTCGGCGACGATCCCTTTTCAATCAAGCAGATAGAGTTCTTTTCCGCCAATGGGATCGGTATCGCGGCGAGCCCGGTCATCCCCGGAGCGAGGCCCGGTCTCTATGCGATAACCCTGACCGGAGCCGAGCGCTCCTTCACCTACTGGCGCTCCGATGCGGCGGCGCGGCAACTGGCGAAGGACCCCGCCGCCCTGCAAAAAAGCCTTGAAAACCGGGCGCTTGTGTATTTTTCCGGAATTACCTTGGCAATTCTTTCGGAAAATGCGCGCAGCGTGCTTTTCGGGGCGCTGGCGGTAGCACGCGAAAAAGGGGCGCGCATCGCCTTCGATCCAAACTACCGCCCGCGCTTGTGGCCTGATGCCGAGACCGCCAAGACGGCGATCGAGCAGGCCCTGGCAACCACCGACATTGCCCTGCCGACCTTCCCCGACGAGCAGGCGCTGTTCGGCGACAAAACTTCGGAAGACACCGCCAAGCGCTTGGAAAAACTGGGCGTCGCGGAAATCGTGGTCAAGGACGGTGAGGCGCCGGCGCTGATCCTGCATTATGAAGACCGTCACCATGTGCCCGCGACGGACGTTGCGACTCCCGTCGACACGACAGGCGCCGGCGACAGTTTCAACGGGGCTTATCTGGCTGCCAGGCTTGCGGGAGATGCGCCGGTGGAGGCGGCTGTCCGCGCGCATCGGGTCGCCGGCGCGGTGATCCAGGTGCGCGGCGCGCTGGCGCCGTTCGACATGCTAAGGACCGCCTTCAACGGATAGCGGCAAGCGATTGTTTTTAAGGCCTCGCGCTTGTTTTGTGGCCGTCGCCATCGCCGCGAGAGTGATTTTCATTTCTTAGCTTTGGTGGTTTCAGCCTCGCCGAAACCTGAACTCAGTAACGTGCCGATAAGTCTCGCCGGGCCTAAGAACCGCCTGCGGGAAATGCGGGTGGTTGGGCGAATCGGGCCAGGTCTGCGCTTCCAGGCAGAAGCTGGAAAACGGCCGGTAGCGGCGGCCGCCAAGGCCGATGGCGTCGAGGTCGACATAATGGCCGGCGTAGAACTGTACACCGGGTTCCGTCGTCCACACTTCCATCTCGACGCGCGAGGTCGCTCCCCGAGCACGGGCGGCGAGGCTAAGCTCACGCCGGGCAGCCGAGAGGCAAAAATTGTTGTCGTAGCGGACAAGGTCCGCCTTCGGCATGGGACGGATATTTCGCAGCTCGCGAAAATCGAACTCGGTGCCGGCGACCGGCTTTACCTCGCCGGTCGGGATCAGTTGCTCGTCGACCGGCAGGTAGGCGTCGGCAAAGATCGCAAGTTGGTGATTGCCGGTGTCGGTCTCGCCGCCATCGTCGAGATTGAAATAGGCGTGGCTGGTGAGGTTGCAGAGCGTCGGCTGGTCGGCCGTCGCGGTGAGTTCGAGCGACAGCGCGCCCTGCCCGCTCAGCCGGTACGTGCAGCGAGCCTCAAGCGCGCCCGGAAAACCCATGAAACCGCTGGGGTCAGCCAGCGAGAGCGTGACGAAATCGGAGCCCGAATCCTCGATCGTCCAGTTGCGGCGGGCATAACCATCCGGCCCGCCATGCAGCCCGTGCTTTTCCGGATGCTCGGCATCAATGGCGTAGTTTTTGCCGTCGATGCTGAAGCGGCCATCGCGGATGCGGTTGGCATGGCGGCCGATCACCGCGCCAAAATAGTTGGGGAACTTCAGATAGTCGTCCATACGCTCGAAACCCAGCGTCAGCGGCGCATCATGCCTTTCCAACCGCAAATCCTGCAGGATGGCGCCCCAGGACAGGATGTTGGCCGTCAACCCGCCGCCCCGAATCGTCACGCGGCGGACAGGCTCGCCGGCCGGCGTCGTACCGAAAACCTCGCCAAAATCCATCGCGCCGCCGCCTCCCCTGCTAGCCTCGCCCTTGTCAGCGCTCAGAGCCCCAGGCCGCCGATGCAGACATATTTGGTGTCGAGATAGTCTTCGATGCCCTGATGGCCGCCCTCGCGGCCGATGCCAGATTCCTTGACGCCGCCGAACGGCGCTTCGACAGTGGTGATCAGGCCCTCGTTGACGCCGACCATGCCGTATTTCAGGCCTTCCATGACGCGGAAGGCGCGGCCGAGGCTGCCGGTGTAAAAATAGGAGGCGAGGCCGAATTCGGTATCGTTGGCGAGTTTTATGCCCTCTTCCTCGGTCTCGAACCTGAACACCGGAGCGACCGGTCCAAAGATCTCTTCCTTCATGAACATCATGTCGGGCGTGGCGTCAGCGATCACGGTGGGCTCGAAGAACGAGCCGCCGAGCGCATGGCGCTTGCCGCCGGAGACGACCTTGCCGCCCTTGGCCTTGGCGTCGGCGACAAATTCCTCGACCTTCTCGACAGCCTTCTCGTCGATCAACGGCCCCTGCTGGGTGCCCTCCTCCAGGCCGGCGCCGACTTTCAGCTTGTTGCTCGCCTCCGCCAATTTCTCGACGAAGGCGTCGTAAACGCCAGCCTGTACGAAGAAACGGTTGGTGCAGACGCAGGTCTGGCCGGAATTGCGATATTTCGCGACCATCGCACCCTCGACGGCGCGCGAAATGTCGGCGTCGTCGAAGACCAGGAACGGCGCATTGCCGCCGAGTTCCATCGACACCTTCTTCACGGTCGCGGCGGCCTTTGCCATCAGCATCTTGCCGACCTCGGTCGAGCCGGTGAAGGTGATCTTCTTGACCAACGGGTTGGCGCAGATCTCGTCGCCGATCTCGGAAGCCGAGCCGGTGACGATGTTGACCGTGCCCTTGGGGAAACCTGCCTCCTCGCACAGCGCGCCCCAGGCAAGGCCTGAATAGGGCGTCTGCGAGGCGGGCTTGATAACCGCCGTGCAGCCGGCGGCCAGCGCCGGCGCGATTTTTCGTGACAGCATGGAGGACGGGAAGTTCCACGGCGTGATTGCAGCAATGACGCCTGTCGGCTCCTTGGTAACGAGGATGCGGCGGTCGCCCCACGGCGACGGCACGACGTCGCCATAGGCGCGGCGCCCTTCCTCGGCGAACCACAGCACGTAGGAAGCGGAAATCGCGATCTCGCCCTTAGATTCGGTCAGAGACTTGCCCTGCTCCATGGTGAGCAACTCGGCCAACGGCTGCTGGTTGTCCATGATCGCGTCGTGCAGTTTTCGCAGCAGCTTGTGGCGCTCCAGCACGGACGTCTTCTTCCAGGTCTGGAAAGCGGCGTCCGCCGCCTCGATGGCGCGGCGAGTCTCAGCCTTGCCGGATTTCGGCACGGTGCCGATGGTCAAGCCTGTGGCCGGATTGTTGACGTCGATCGTCGCGCCGGAATCCGCCTGCACCCATTCGCCGCCGATGAAATTCGCCTGCCGCATGAAATGGCTGGTTTTCTGGAGCATGTTTCTCTCCCTGGGCGTTCGCGGGAACGCACGGCTCACGGGTTGAAGCGGCACCGCCTGGGCGGCGGATGGTGGCCGCCGTCTTAGCCTTCCGGGGGCGAAGGATCAATTGGCGCAGAAGGCGGTGAACGGATGGCATGGCATGGGACGCGACTCCCTGGCCTTCGGGATCGATCCGGTCTGTTTCCGACCCCGAGACTTTCCGGTCTTCAGCACATGATCTGGAAATTGCCGACTTTTGCTTTATTCTGGAGCGAGGCTTGGCAGGCTCCAAAAGACAGGCGCGACAGAAGTGATATATGTCATCTTGGCCTTTGCCGTGGCTGCCATCTACTTTGTCGTCTATCGCTTTTCAAAGCTTTTCGGCATGACAAACAGCACGACCGTGCTGGTCGATACGACGTATGAATCCATCAAGAAAGGACGGTTCAAGATTCCGATCTGGCAATTGACCACGAGCGGCATCAGAAATGTCCTTTACGGATGGGCGATCATCTTTGTCCTCGGATGCACAGTCATGATAGCGCTCGTGGCCGTCACCATTCTCAACGGATAGCGGTTCCCTGATCCTGATCAGGAAAGTCCCCTTCCCGAATACTGCCACCGTCATCCAGAACGTCACAGCGACAGCGGCCGGCGCGGCGGCAATGATCATCCGACCGGAGGTCGCCGCCTGCCGACGCCGTGCCGTATTGCAACCGCGCCTGCGACGCCGGACAGCCCGGTAGCCGGCGCGCAGGCGGCGCTGCGTCTCAGATCTGGTTTGCACCCATGAAGGCGCCATTCGGTCCAAAGCGGCACTGGAAAGTTCCCGCCGTGTCGTCGTCATTCGGCAAGGTCCATGAACCCCTGATCGTTGTGCCGCCAGCCCCAGCGACGGGATTGTCCGTCGAGATTTCCCCGAGGCTCACGCCCGTTTGATTGGCGAACTGCTGCCGGCAGAAGTCGGGCATCTGGGCTGCCGAGACGATTTGCCCCGTCGATGCCGAAGCGCTCGTACCGGGAGAACCCTGGCAACCGGCCAGCACGAGCAAGGCAAAAACGCCTGTCGAGAGGTAGCTTTTCCGTCTCATTGTCATTGGGTCTTCTCCTCAAATGCCGGCACGACGCCGTTTTAATTGTCTCTAAAACCACAATCGCGGTACAGATCCTTCAGTCGCCGCTTCGCGCATTGCAAGCCGGCAGCCGATGTTATCGCGTTCAAAAACTGGCGGCGCGGCGGATTGCAGCACCTTAGCGACAATGCCCGGCATCGCCAGCGGAGAGGTGTAACTTACGTAGGGGCTACACCGCCTGCGACACGGCGGCAATGGTCCGCGCGATGCGCGTCACCAGTCGAGCGGATAGCGCCACCATAGCGAGCCGAAGCGGCACCCTGCTCACATGATCTGGCCTCATTTGCATTTCATCGCTATGAAGCCACGGCAGACGATCAGGGACTTGTGCACCAGAGATGAGAACGAAACCAGGACCGACCGAGCATCCGCGCTATCGTGTCATCCCCCGCGATTCGAAGAAGCTGGCCATCTTCTTTTCCGGAACCGGTGTCGAGGACAATCGGTTCCACTGGTGGAACATGGGCCAGAGGATCGACGCCAGCGTCATCTATGTGAACAACGGCCGCAACGAATGGTACATGAAGGGCATCCCCGGACTTGGGGATTCCTACGGCGCGACGGTCGAGGCATTCCGCAACTGGGCAGACGCGCTCGGCGCGACGGACATCTATACATGCGGCGGTTCGATGGGAGGGTCTGGTGCCCTCGTGTACGGCGTGCCTCTCGGCGCGCGTGTCCTGGGACTGGGCTTCGAGACCCATCTGAATTTCCCGTGGGGCAACGTCCAGCGGCTGTTGCTACGGGATTTCGTTCCCGAATTTACCGATTTTCGTCCACTCGTCGCCAAGGCGAGACAGCGGATCGTGGTCTATGCCGGGGAAAGCGAGCCGGTCGATCTGGCGGCGGCGGCGCATATCGCCGACCTGCCGATGGTGGAAACCGTGACATTGCGTGGTGTCGGACACGGGCCGCCTTCTCACCTGCGCAACCGTGGGAAACTCGACCCGCTCTTCGACGCGTTGCTGAATGACGGGCCGCTGCCCGAAGTTTCCAATGCCGGCGCCGGACTTCGTTCCGGATTTCCAGACGCGCTCTATGCGGCCTATTGCGCCAACCAGGAGAAGCGCTGGGGCGACCTGGAAGGCCTGGCACGCAAGGCCGTCGAGATCTACCCGGCGTCGGAACATGCGACGATGTTCCTCGGCAGGGCGCTGCTTCAGCAGCAGAAGGCCAAGCAGGCGATTCCGGTGTTGCAGCGGGCCATTTCGCTCTATCCGAATTCGCGCGACGCGCGCTTGCTTCTGGCTTCCGCAACCGAGAAGACGGGCGACCTCGTCGGGGCCGTCGCCATCCACAAGAACATACTGGCGCAATGGCCGAGCTTCGGCCTCTCCCATTACGGGCTCGGCCGCATCTACGCCGGCAAGAAAAGCCTGCGCGCGGCGATCAAGTGCCTGGAGCGCGCGGTGGAGCACGATCCGTATCGCGCCGCCTTCCGGAACAAGCTCGAGGAGATGAGAGCCCTGGCGAACGTCGCGAAAGCGTAATCGCCCTTCGGCCGCCGCGCGCACCGCGTGTGGCGGACGGGCTAGCCAAACACCATCTGCAGCACCGCCATCCACGCCGTCATCGTGACGGCGGCCAGCGCGGTGGCGATGGTCATCTGGTTGGAGGCCAGCGCCTGGCCGGTCTGGAACTGTATGGCGATCAGGTAGGAGTTGACGCCGGACGGCAGCGCCGCCGCGGCGACCGCGATTTTCGCCGTCAGCGGCGGCAGGCCGACCGCCCAGGCCAGCGCCAGCGCTGTTGCCGGCATCAGGACGAGTTTCACCATCGACAGCACGATCGCCGGGCGCACGTTTCCCGAAATACCGAATTTCTTCAGGCCGAGCCCCATGGCGAACAGCGCCAGCGGCGCCGCGATGCCGGCCAGCGCGTCGACGAAGCGCATCGCCAGAACCGGAAGATCGAGACCGGTCAGCCGCCACAGCAGGCCGAGAAAAATGCCGAGGATCAGCGGGTTGGTGAAAATCCTGCGCAAGAAGTCACGAATGATGACGAGCGGGTGCATGGGCTCGCCGTCGCGCCGGCTGAAGAACTGGAACAGGATGATGGAGGCCATCAGCATCGTCGGCAGGTGGATAGAGATCAGCAGCGACAGTTCCTCGAACCCCTGCTGCCCGAATACGCCGAGCATGAACGGGATGCCGAGCAGCACGATGTTGGAGAAGGCCGACGAGACGCCGCCGACGACGCCGGCTTTCGAATCGCGGCCGAAGACATTCGTGGTCAGCAGATGTCCGGCGGTCCAGGCGACGATGACGGCCGAAAAATAGACGCCCCACAGGCCCCATGGCGCCGAACCGTGGAACTCGGCGGTCACCATGGTGCGGAACAAGAGCAGCGGCAGCGCCACGCCGACAGCGAATTCTGACAGCGCGTCGCCCGTCTGCATCTTCAGGTAGCCGGTTGCGCCGGCGATGTAGCCAAGCGCGACGAGGCCGAAGATGAACAGGACGGTTTCTACGAGCGGGGACATTTTTCGGGCGGCGGGATGGGAGCGGAGGAGACGGCTCGGGCAAATCCCGCGCCGGTCAGGGATTTTTGCCTTGATAGGCGAGCCGTCTGCCCTGCGCAACGCCCGCCTCGGCTTGTCTTTCAAACAGCTTTGCCATCCCTATATCCAAAAACCGCGATGGGAGGATGGATGCTTCGAATCGTTTTCGCGCTTGTGTTGATGCTCGGCGCAGGGCCGGCGATGGCCACCGAGGCCGGCTGGGCGCTATTGCGCGAGGGCGGCCATGTCGTGCTGCTGCGCCACGTCATCAGCGGCGGCGGCGCAGAACCCGCCAATTTCGACATCGAAAAATGCGCCACGCAGCGCAATCTTTCCGAACGCGGAAAACAGCAGGCACGAAAAATTGGTGCGCTGTTTGCCACGCGCGCTGCGCCGATCGAGCGGGTGTTGTCCAGTCGTTGGTGCCGTTGCCTCGACACCGCGCGCATCGCCTTCGAGGCCGAACCGGAAGTGTTCGAGCCGCTCGACCCGGTGAAGACGGATGAGGCGGCAAAAGCTACGCAGTTGAAGGCTATCATGGACATGGCCGCGGGCTTTGCCGGATCGGACAATCTGGTCATGGTGACGCATGCGGATGTCGTCCAAGCGCTGACCGGGGTGACGCCCCGCGAGGGCGAGGCGGTGATCGTGCAGCCGGACGGCGAGCGCTTGCGGGTACTGGGGCGCATCGTGTTTAACTGAACGTAGGCGGGCGCCGGCAGATGTTGCCGAAATTCAACCTCCGCCGCGCAGATCGACTCTTCCTGTCTGCACCAACCGCCCGATGATGGCGGATGACAAGGCAGCCATGGCGTGGACCTGCATCGCACCCCCGGTTGCCTGTCCGGCTTTCCCCTCCCGTCCCGTCATGCTAACCCCGCTGTCGCGGGCGCGTCCGCCGGGAGAGAGCGTTGCATCAGCAAAGACCACGAAAAACCTTTGCCTTCGTCTCGTCCGGAACGTCCGACGCCGAGGAAGCCGCGGCGCAGCTTTCGCGAGCCTATGGGCAGGCACCGGTCGGCGATGCCGACGTCATCGTCGCGCTGGGAGGCGATGGTTTTCTGCTGCAGGTGCTGCGCGAGACCATGGGCAGCGGCAAACGGGTCTATGGCATGAACCGTGGCACCGTCGGCTTCCTGATGAACGAGTTCCGCACCGACGACCTGCAGGAGCGCATCGAGGCAGCCGACGCCGAGACGATCCGGCCGCTGGAGATGGAGACCGTGTCGGCTGACGGCCGCACGGCCCGCGCGCTTGCCATCAACGAAGTGTCGCTTTTCAGGCAGTCCTATCAGGCGGCGAAGATACGCATCACCATCGACGACAAGGTCCGGATGGACGAGTTGACCTGCGACGGCGTCATCGTCGCGACGCCGGCCGGCTCGACAGCTTACAATCTCTCGGCGCAAGGCCCGATCGTACCGCTCGACGCGCCTTTGCTGGCGCTCACGCCGGTCTGCCCGTTCCGGCCCCGCCGCTGGCGCGGCGCGCTGCTGTCCAACCGCTCGACCGTCCGCTTCGACGTGCTCGAAGAGCCGAAGCGCCCGGTGAACGCGGTGGCCGATCACACCGAAATCAAGTCGGTCCTGTCGGTGACGGTGCGCGAGTCATCGACGCTGACGGCCACCTTGCTGTTCGACGCCGGCCATTCCTGGGACGAGCGTATCCTTGCCGAGCAGTTTCGTTATTGACCGTGTTGCAAAGCAAAAACCACAACACCATATGTTGAATTGCCGTGAGCGGTCAAAAAACGTCTGATAATATTGACAAAACCGGATTCAGCCCGTAACGGCAACCACTGATCCGCAAACGCGTGATCGATGCAGCGGTGTGTAGACCGCGCCTTTGAACAGCTAAAGCAGCCGAAACACTTGTCCTCAGACACCACGACCGCTCAAGAAGCGATTACATTTGTCGATCTCGGTCTTTCGCCGAAGGTCCTTTCCGCGGTCAACGACGCCGGCTACACGGTGCCGACGCCGATCCAGGCCGGCGCCATTCCCCACGCCCTGCAGGGCAAGGATGTTCTCGGCATCGCCCAGACAGGAACCGGCAAGACCGCAGCTTTCGTGCTGCCGATGATCACGCGCCTCGAAAAGGGCCGCGCCCGGGCGCGCATGCCGCGTACGCTGATCCTGGAGCCGACGCGCGAACTTGCAGCGCAGGTGGAAGAGAATTTCGTCAAATACGGCAAGAACCACAAGTTGAACATCGCACTGCTGATCGGCGGCGTTTCGTTCGACGAGCAGGACAAGAAGTTGGAGCGTGGCGCCGATGTATTGATCGCCACGCCTGGCCGTCTGCTCGACCACCGCGAGCGCGGAAAGCTGTTGCTCAACGGCGTCGACATCCTCGTCATCGATGAGGCCGACCGTATGCTCGATATGGGGTTCATTCCCGACATCGAGCGCATCTGCGAGATGATCCCGTTCACCCGGCAGACGCTGTTCTTCTCGGCGACCATGCCGCCGGAGATCACCAAACTGACCGAAAAATTCCTGCATTCGCCGGTGCGGATCGAGGTGGCGCGAGCGGCCTCCACCGCGACCAGCATCACCCAGCGGCTGGTGAAATCCGGCAACAAGCCGTGGGACAAGCGCGAAGTTTTGCGCAATCTTATCAAAGCCGAAGCCGACAGCCTCAAGAACGCAATCATCTTCTGCAACCGCAAGATCGAAGTTTCGGAACTGTTCCGCTCATTGGTCAAGTATGATTTCGATGCCGGCGCGCTGCATGGCGACATGGACCAGCGGGCGCGTATGCAGATGCTGGACAATTTCCGCTCCGGCAAGCTGAAGCTGTTGGTCGCTTCCGACGTCGCGGCGCGCGGGCTCGATATTCCAGACGTCAGTCATGTCTTCAATTTCGATGTGCCTATTCACTCGGAGGACTACGTTCACCGCATCGGCCGTACCGGCCGCGCAGGACGGTCCGGAAAGTCCTTCACCATCGCCACAAGGAACGACGCCAAGTATCTGGACGCGATCGAGAAATTGATCGGCCAGAAGATCGAATGGCATGATGGCGACCTGTCGACGGTGGTCGCGCGCGAGGAAACCGACGACTCGCCGCGCCGCGAGCGTACCGGCGGACGGGGCCGTGACAGGGACCGCAAGCCGCGCGATGCGCGAGGCGGCCGCCGATCGGAAGCGCCGAAGCCCGCTGAACGGCAGCAGGAGGAAGATCAACCGGCGGTTGCTGTGGCGAATGATGACCGCAGCACAAGGCGGGACTCGATTCGTCAGGAAAACGCCTCGCGCAAGGCTCCCGCCCCCGAGCGCCAGGCCCGCGACACGCGGCGTCCCCGGCCTCATTCCGAGGACGACGACCGTTCGGTGCTGGGTTTTGGCGCCGACATGCCGGCTTTCATGCTAGTCGGCGGAAAGCTCTGAACGGCTGACCGAGTATCGCGGCACGGCTGCATTGCGCCTTGGTGCTCCTTGATGGATCCCGCCGTGCCGGGTGATACTACCGCCTGGACCGTCGATAGGACTCCGACATGGCCGGCACGTTGCTTGTTTATGACGATGCGTTTCCCCGCGCGCGAGCGCCGCAGGGCCCGATCCGCAACACGCCGAGCGCCGACGAGCTTCGCGCCAACAGCTATCCGGAGCCTTTTCGGCTCCTGCCCATTTGGGAAGCATCCTCCCCAGACACCTATTTCGGTGCAATGGCCGACGCCGCCGAGGCGATGGGGAAGCTCAACCGGCTGATCATCTTTGGTCACGGCCGTGTCGTCAACGCTGCCGAGGGAGCAGGTGTTGTTCAGGTAACAACGGGCATCGTCATCGGCGCGCAGGACATCTCGGCCTCGAATGCTTCGGGACTGAGGGCGCTGCGCGGGAAATTCGCACGACAGGCGCAGGCCGAACTGTGGGTCTGCGATGCAGCCGCGGCAGGGACGTCCGGCGGGCAGTCGGGCCGCGTGCTTTGCCAGGCGATTGCCGACGCGCTGGGTGTCGAGGTTCTCGCCGCGACGATCACCCAGCAATATACAAGCGTCAATCAGACCGAAATTCCGAGCGGCGGCTGGCAGTCGACCGCGCAGTTTCTGCCGTGGGAGGGAACGACCGTCCGCTTCAGCCCGCGCCGGCGCTGACGTTCAGTCGGAACCGCGGCGGACCGGCTGCTTTTTCGGTGCGCGGTCCGTCTACTCCGTCAGCGGCGAAAGCTGGATCTCGACGCGGCGGTTCTGGGCCCTGCCCTCCGCGGTGGCGTTGGAAGCGATCGGCCTTGTCTTGCCGAAGCCGGTGACCGCGAAACGCCGCTGGTCGACGCCCTGAGCGTTCAAATAGTTGGCGACGGCAAGCGCGCGGCGCTGCGACAGGTCGAAATTGTGGCTGTCGCTGCCGGTGGAGTCGGTAAAGCCATAGACGTCCACGATCGTCTGCTTATAGCGCTTCAGCACCAGCGCCACCGAATTCAGCACCGGATAGAAGGCCGGCTTGATCGCATCCTGGTCGACATTGAAGGTGATGTCCGAAGGCATGTTCAAAATGACCTGGTCGCCGACGCGGGTCACGCTGACGCCGGTGCCTTGCAACTGGGCGCGCAATTCGGCCTCGTTCTTGTCCATCGTCGCGCCGATGGCGCCGCCTGCCAGCGCGCCGATGCCCGCGCCGATCAGCACCGCGTTGCGCTGCGCCACCTTGCTGCCGCCAACGGCGAGGCCGGCCAATGCGCCGAGGCCCGCGCCGAGGGCTGCGCCGCCCGCCGTGTTGGAGACTTTCTGCTCACCGGTGTATGGGTCGGTGGTGCAGGCTCCCAGCAAGGCTGCGGCGGCAACCACGGCGACGATCTTATTGCGCATTCTGTAATCCCTCTAAGGCCGCGACCATGGCCGCAACGCGAATCCCTTCTCACGCTTTTACCATGAATTGCGGCAAAATCCGGAATAGGTCCGGGCAGCGGGTATTACCAAAGGTTCTTGCCGTCGATAACGATCACCTCCACAGCATCGAGATCGAAATCGTCGAGGAGACGGCTGTTCACGCTTACGATCGGATTATCAAAATCCGGCGTTCCTGTGCTGAAATCGGGTGTGTCAGTGAAAGTCCCGCAGCCGCAGGTCGCGCAGAAATGATGTTTAACCGTCTTCGATCCCCACTGGTAGGTCGCGACGTTTTCGCGTGGCGTCTTCAGCGTGAATTGCGAAGGTTTATAATAGCCCCATAGCGCGCCGCGCTTGGAGCAGAAGGAACAGGTGCAGCGCGTCACCGTCGCCGGCGCCGCGGTCACTTCGAAGACGGTTGCCTTGCAGTGACAGCTTCCCGTGATCGACATCGGCGCCTCCTTGCGGCCGAAATTGGCCGTGAGGCACAGACTACAGTCTCGTTTCCGCAGCGAAAGCCCGCGCGGAAAAGCTCCTGACAGTTCAGAAGCCTTTCGGCGGGACGAAAAGGCAGATCGTCCGCGAATTGTTGGCTCCCGCCACCGAACACCAATGATATTCGCCGTCGGGAGAATCTTTCAGCCGCGTGTCCTGATAGGAGAGCACTTCTCCCGTCCCCTCGATCACGTAGCCTTCGGGACGCTCGCCGATCGAGGTCTGCGGCACTTCGCGGCAGTCGTAGCCGGAGCAGCAGGAGAACGGATAGCTCCAGCCATTCGGCTTTGCCGCGGTCGGCGTGGCATCATGCGCCACCGCCGGCAGTCCATCCAGCAGGACCCCGGAACAGGAAACAACCCAAACAATGACAAGCGGATTCCAGGCGCGCGGGAGGCCGGCGCGGGCCGATTTGGGGCTGGCTGCGATGGTGGGCATGGCTCATTCCTGTCAAAACGAGGCTCTCAAGCACTAGGCTTGCCCGTTCCCGGAACGTGTCTTCCCTTCGGCCGGACCGTCAGCGTTCACTTATGCCGCGTCCGGCCATGAATGCTTTTTCTCCCCAACCCTTGCACAGGTTGGACGGATTCCTTGGCCGGCGCAAGACTATGTTGCAATGCACAATGACGCAGCCTGATTCGTACCGGCCACTCTGGGATGCAAGTTTGCGCCGTGTCCGTTAACGAATATCTACCAAGACGGTTGCAGCAGGATGGCGCGTGCGTCTCCTCACTGTTTCCAAGCCATGGACCGTTGTTACGCAAAAACCTTGGCCTGGGGCAGCGGATCGACACTCACCCGGAATCGCCGATGCCGCCGAAGGTGAAGGCGCCCCGTGCGGGCCGACAACCGGAGATAAGTGCGGAGCCGCTGCCGGCATGCCGCATCTTCATGGCATTCAACGGGGAAAGCGCAACGTTATGGCGCAAACGTCGGCAATCCTCCCTTGAGAGGCATCCATAGGCTGTCGAGGCGAGATATGGCCGCGCTATACCACCGCCTCCCTGCCGGCAGGTGGCGGTGCGCGCACCTACTCGATATCCGCGACCGGCTGCCCTGCCCCGCCCTCGATGCGGTGCGACAGCGACGCCTCCATGAACTCGTCGAGGTCGCCGTCGAGCACGTCGGACGGGCTCGTGCTCTCGACGCCGGTGCGCAGGTCCTTCACCAACTGATAGGGCTGGAGCACGTAGGAGCGGATCTGGTGGCCCCAGCCGATGTCGGTCTTGGACGCCTCTGTGGCGTTGGCGACCGCCTCGCGCTTCTTCAGCTCCTCCTCGTAGAGGCGCGAACGCAGCATCTCCCAAGCCTTGGCGCGATTCTTGTGCTGCGACCGCTCGGCCTGGCAGGCGACCGCGATGCCGGTTGCCAGATGGGTGATGCGAACGGCCGAGTCGGTGGTGTTGACGTGCTGGCCGCCCGATCCTGACGAGCGGTAGGTGTCGATGCGCACATCGGATTCGTTGACGTCGATCTGGATGGAATCGTCCACCACCGGATAGACCCAGACGCTCGAGAACGAGGTGTGGCGGCGGGCGTTGCTGTCGTAGGGCGAGATGCGCACCAGCCGGTGCACGCCGGACTCGGTCTTGAGCCAGCCATAGGCGTTGTGGCCCTTGATCAGCAGGGTCGCGGACTTGATGCCGGCTTCTTCGCCGTCATGCATTTCCAGCACTTCGACCTTGAATTTCCGGCGCTCGGCCCAGCGGGTGTACATGCGCAACAGCATGTTCGCCCAGTCCTGGCTCTCCGTGCCACCGGCACCGGCGTGGACTTCCAGATAGGTGTCGTTGGCGTCGGCTTCGCCCGAGAGCAAGGTCTCTATCTGCCTGGCCCTGACTTCGCCGGCAAGCGAGCGGATCGCGGCCTCGGCCTCGGAGACGACGCCCTCGTCGCCCTCTTCCTCGCCGAGTTCGATCAGGCCGACATTGTCGTTCAGCGCCTGCGTCAACCGCTTGATGGATGTGATGCCGTCGTCCAGGCTCTGGCGCTCGCGCATCAGTTTTTGCGCTTCCTGCGGATCGTTCCAGAGGGCGCCGTCCTCGGCGCGGACGTTCAAATATTCCAGTCGTTTTATCGCTGGATCCCAGTCAAAGATGCCTCCTCAGCAGGCTTATGGCCTGCTGGATTTCGTCGACGAGTTTTTCTGTCTCTGCACGCATGGCAGTGTTCTTACCCTTCTGATTGCGCGGAAAATGGATCGGCGCGGACCATAGGGATACCCCCTGTCCGTGTAAAGCAATCGAGCGGGAATTTCCCGCGGATCGTTCGACCGAGAGACGGACTCAGTAGAGGCCGCCACCGCCCTGGCTGATCGCCTTGCTGGCCTGCGGCGACAGCCTTTCGGCCGAGATCGACTCACCATCGTTCTGGCCGATCACCCAGTAGCTGTCGGCCGGGCCGGTGCCGGGCTTGAAGGCTTCCATGATGGCGCCACCATCGCCTTCGCGCGCCTGCATGCCGGTCTTGCGGTTGATGGCGATCAGTTTCATGCCTTCCGGAACCTGGAAGTCGACGATCGGCGTGTCCTTCAGGACCTCGGCCATGAATTCCTTGAAGATCGGGGCGGCGAGACCGCCGCCCGTAGCGCCCTTGCCGAGGCCCTGCGGTTTGTCGTAGCCCATATAGAGGCCGACCACGAGGTTCGGCGTGAAGCCGATGAACCAAGCGTCCTTTTCGTCATTGGTGGTGCCGGTCTTGCCGGCGATCGGGCGGCCAAGTTCGGAGATGGTTACCGCCGTGCCGCGCTGCACGACGCCTTCCATCATCGAGGTGATCTGGTAGGCGGTCATCGGATCGAGGATCTGCTCGGAATTGTCGACCAGTTCCGGCTCCGGCTGGTTCTCCCAGTCGGCCGCCACGCAGTTCTCGCAGGCGCGCTCGTCATGCTTGAACACGGTCTTGCCGTAGCGGTCCTGGATGCGGTCGATCAGCGACGGCTTTATTTGGCGGCCGCCATTGGCCATCATCGAATAGGCGGTCACCATGCGCATCACAGTCGTCTCGCCGGAACCCAGTGCCATGGCGATGTGCGGCGGCATCTTGTCGTAGACACCGAAGCGCTCGGCATATTCGGCGACCAGCTTCATGCCCATGTCGTTGGCGAGCCGTACCGTCATAAGATTGCGCGAACGCTCGATACCGGAACGCAGCGTCGCCGGGCCGGCGGTCTTGCCGTCGTAGTTCTTCGGGGTCCAGACCTCAGTACCGATCCTGATAGTGATCGGGCCGTCCATGATGACGGAAGCAGGTGTGTAGCCGTTGTCGAGCGCCGCCGCATAGACGATCGGCTTGAACGACGAACCAGGCTGCCGGTAGGCCTGCGTGGCGCGGTTGAACTCGGATTCGGAATAGGAGAAGCCGCCGACCATAGCGAGCACGCGGCCGGTATGCGGATCCATGGCGAGAAGTCCGCCGGAAACCGCCGGTACCTGGCGCAGCGCATAGCCGTCGCCGTCCGTCTTCTTCTCGACGAAGATCACGTCGCCCGGCTGCAGCACGTC
The DNA here is from genome assembly GCF_044326205.1 of Mesorhizobium sp. IMUNJ 23232. Lineage (NCBI taxonomy): Bacteria > Pseudomonadati > Pseudomonadota > Alphaproteobacteria > Hyphomicrobiales > Phyllobacteriaceae > Mesorhizobium > Mesorhizobium sp. IMUNJ 23232. The sequence goes on along the minus strand of NZ_JBIRCY010000055.1, from coordinate 16,620 downwards.
ACCGGGCGTATTGGCCCGCACCTTCTTGCCGTCAACGACATGCTGGCGCATGGCGAATGCCATGTCTTCCTTGGCGATAGTGCTCGTCTCACGCTCGTCCACCAGGGCGCCGGAAACCATGCGGCCTGGCTGCAGGCCGATGGTCAGGCTGTCCTTGGACGAGTCGAGCACGACCGCGAGCTTCCATTCTGGCACGTCGTCGAGCTTCTTCACCTCGCCCAGCGCCACGCCCCAGTCGCCGACCATGTCGATATGGGTGAAGGGGCCGCGATAGCCGCGCAGCGTGTCGTATTTCAGCAGGCCGTTCTGCATGGCCCGGCGCGCCACGAGTTGCATCTTCGGGTCGAGCGTGGTGCGGACCGACAGGCCGCCCTCGTAGAGTGCGTTCTCGCCGTAGCGGGCGATGATCTCGCGGCGCACTTCCTCGGTAAAATACTCGCCGGCGAACAGATAGGTCCCATTGCGGCGCGGCTTGACGCCGAGCGGCTCGGCCTTGGCCTTGTCGCCCTCTTCGCGCGACACGTAGCCATTGTCGACCATCTGGTCGATGACCCAGTTGCGGCGCTCGATGGCTCGGTCGGTGTAGCGGAACGGATGGTAATTGGACGGGCCTTTCGGCAGCGCCGCGAGATAGGCCGCCTCGGCGACCGTCAGTTCGTTGACCGATTTGTCGTAGTAGGTCAGCGCGGCACCGGCGATGCCGTAGGAGCCGAGCCCAAAGAAAATCTCGTTCAGGTAGAGTTCGAGGATGCGGTCCTTCGAATAGGCCTGCTCGATACGAAAGGACAGGATGGCTTCCTTGACCTTGCGCGTCAGCGACCGCTCATTGGTCAGGAGGAAGTTCTTGGCGACCTGCTGGGTGATGGTCGAGCCACCCTGCATCGGCCCGCCCTTCGCATAGACCAGCGCGGCACGGATGACGCCCTCGAAATCGACGCCGGGGTGCTTGTAGAAATTCTTGTCTTCCGCCGACAGGAAGGCGGCCTTGACGCGGTCGGGAATGGCCTGGACGGGCAGATAAAGGCGGCGCTGGCGCGCGAACTCACCCATCAGCGAGCCGTCCACTGCGTGGACGCGGGTGGTGACCGGCGGCTCGTAGTTGGCCAGCACCTCGTAGTCGGGCAGGTCCTTGGCAAGGTTGCTGACGTATACCGCGACGGCGCCCGCCACCAGCAGGGCCATCATGGTGCCGATGCCAAAGAAATAGCCGATGAGACGAATCATTTCCGCTCCAGTTCAAGGCTCGGCAGTTCTTGTTGCAACAGGGGCGTCTCGGCAACCTGAACCGGACAATCCGACCTTGATATATAAACCCATGTCGCGCGCATGTGGATAAAATACGGCAGCAATGGCACTTCGGTTTTCGGATCGACGGAAACCCTCTCGCCCGTGGCGCGCTTGCAACGCCTGGTGGCGGGTTTCAGCCGGGTACATTATCCACCTGCCGCCTTCGACGCCGCGAATTCCGATATCGCATTGGCGATGGACGTCACCGCCTTGCCACGCCATTCGACGCTGCGCAACTGTGCCTCGTCCTTCTCGTTGGACAGGTATCCGAGTTCCACCAGCACCGACGGCACATCCGGCGCCTTCAGCACCTTGAAGCCGGCGAAGCGGTGCGGATTGTTGATCAGGCCGACCGAGTTCGACAGTTCGCCGACCAGCGTGCGGGCGAAACGGATCGAGAAGGCGTGTGTCTCGCGGCGGATCAGGTCGACGAGGATGTCGGCGACCTCGTGGTTCTCGTCCTGTATCTCTATGCCGGCAAGCTGGTCCGACAGGTTTTCGCGGTCGGCGAGCGCTTGCGCCTCGGCGTCGGAAGCCTTGTCCGAGACTGTATAGACGGTGGCGCCGCGGATGCCTTTCAGGTTGATCGTGTCGGCATGCACCGAGATGAACAGGTCCGCCTCCTTCTGCCGTGCTATGCGGACGCGATCGTCGAGCCGCAAGAATTCGTCGGTCGAGCGGGTCAGGCTGACACTGAAGCGCCCCTCCGATTGCAGCTTGTTCTTGAGCTCGATCGCGAAAGCCAGCGTGATGTCCTTCTCGACCGTGCCGCTGACGCCCCGCGCGCCTCCGTCGATGCCGCCATGCCCGGGATCGATGACTATAGTGAAGGGTTTTGCCGGCCGGTCTACGGATTCGCCGACCCGGCTGCCCTTCGACGCAGCAACCGTAGCGCCGGTGGTCGTCGCCTGATCGGCAAGGGCCGCCTCGAATTCGCGGTCGCTGGCGGCGGCGATGTCCACGGCCAGGCGGTAGCCCGATCCGTCTTCCTCGGCGATGACCTCGGCCTGCTCGACCTCGAACGGCCCCTTGGTGGCGAAGACGACGCGAGACTTGCCGCCGCCGATCGCGCCGTAGCTGACATTGCGGATCAGTCCGCGCGCCTTTAGTGCCTTCGGCTCGAAGACGAAACGGGTTTCCGGCAGTTCGATCACCAGCCGGTGCGGGCCGCGCAACAGGAACCATCGAAGCTCCGGCTCCACGTCGAAATGCATGACGACGCGCATGTGCGTCGCATCGCCCGCCATCTTGAAATCCCTGGCGTCTAGCTTTGCAGCGGAAGCTACGGAAAGAGTAGAGAGCACGGTCAGCAAGACCGCCGCCAACACGGCGCAACCGCGCACGACCGGCGGGAACATTCCCAAGGCTTTGCCAATGGCTTGGGCTTCTATACGCATTCTAATACCCGTCTTCGTAACTGGATCGATCTCGCTCCGTGTCCTCGGCACGAAACCCGTCGATTAACGATTGGTATCCAGATAAGGTTAACAAGCCTTTTCGGACGGCACGCCGCAACTCGGCACTCATTTTGTCGGCAACCGGAATACGGGGTTGCCTAAAAGACGGTCAAATCATAAAAGCGATGCTGGTACACGGCAATGCTTGGAGTCTGGCGTCGTTTTTGCAAGGCGTGTCAGGCCGGGAGTTTAGGTAAATGCGGCCGGACGCTCCCTCCACGCAAGCGGTACCGTCATAGATTTCGTCCCGGAAGGCGCTCTGAGCGGTTCCCGGAACGTGAGGGAAACGGCGCGGATTCCCCTTCGCGTCGGCTCGATGTGAGCAAATAGCTGGTCCGGGCTTCCCGGGCCGTGGTTCAAGAGGATCCGCTACGCACGCAATGACCATAAGCGCACTTACGGAAAGGTCCGCAGCATACCGCGCCGACAAGGCAGCGGGCGGATTTGTCTTTGCGCGGCGGCGGCGGCAGGCGGACGAAAATATGACCGAAGTGCGGTATCCGCCCGTCCCGAGGCAGCGCCTAGCGCTGTCGCGCGGCGGAGGGCGTGCGCTCGGCAGGAAAAAAAATAATGCCCAACAAGATGCTAATAGACGCCTCCCACCCGGAGGAAACACGGGTTGTCGTCGTACACGGTAGCCGTATCGAAGAATTTGATTTCGAATCACAGGACAAGAAGCAGCTAAAAGGAAACATCTATCTCGCCCGGGTTACCCGGGTCGAACCGTCCCTCCAGGCCGCCTTTGTCGAATATGGCGGGAACCGTCATGGTTTCCTCGCTTTCAGCGAAATCCATCCCGACTACTACCAGATCCCGGTAGCCGACCGGCAGGCGCTGTTGCGCGCCGAGGCCGAGGCGGCGGAAGACGAGGACGAGGAGAGCGAAGGCAAGGAGCGCGATCGTGCCGGCGGCCGCAACCGGCGGCGGCGCGGCCGCAATCGCGGCGGCCGCAACGGCGAGGAAGGCTCGCGCGAGGCGTCGTCCGAGGACAATGCCGGCGGCGATGAAGAGGCCGGTGCTGAGGGCGACGCCCCGGCAGGCGCCGAGGATCTCCCGCCGGAAACCCTTGAGGTTTCGGCGGAAGACGTGACGGTCGAAGCCGGCGAGAGCGTGGACGGCGGTAAAGCAACCGCATCCGACGCCATCGATGAAACGCCTGCCAGCGATGAGCAGCCCGGTGATGGCCAAGCTGGCGACAGCGAGCCCGAGAACGAGGAACTCGGCCGTGGCGGATCCGGCAGCATGGCCGCCGCAATCGAAGGCGATGTGGTTTCCGAGGAGATCGCGAAAAGCCAGGACGACCAGCCGGAGGCTCCGCCGCTGGAAAATCGCGGCATGGTCGAGGAACTGCCCGACTCTGCCAGCGAAGAGCACGAGATCGAATCCGTCGGCGCCGACGACGCGTTCGAGGAAGTGCAGACCCGGCGCAAGCCGATGCGCCGCCAGTACAAGATTCAGGAAGTCATCAAGCGCCGCCAGATCCTGCTCGTCCAGGTCGTCAAGGAAGAGCGCGGCAACAAGGGCGCCGCACTCACCACCTATCTGTCGCTGGCCGGCCGCTATTCGGTGCTGATGCCCAATACCGCGCGCGGCGGTGGCATCTCGCGAAAGATCACCAACGCCCAGGACCGCAAGCGACTGAAGGAAGTCGTGCAGGACCTCGAAGTGCCGCAGGGCATGGGCGTCATCCTGCGCACCGCCGGCGAGAGCCGCACCAAGGCCGAAATCAAGCGAGACTACGAATATCTGATGCGGCTATGGGAGAACGTGCGCACGCTCACGCTGCAGTCGACGGCCCCTGCCCTCGTCTATGAGGAAGGCAGCCTGATCAAGCGTTCGGTGCGCGATCTCTACAACAAGGACATCGACGAAATCACGGTGTCTGGCGAGGACGGCTACCGCGAGGCAAAAGACTTCATGCGCATGCTGATGCCCAGCCATGCCAAGGTCGTCCAGCCCTATCGCGACACTGTTCCGATCTTCGTGCGCACCGGCATCGAGGCGCAGCTTGACCGCATGCTGCAACCGCAGGTGACGCTGAAAAGCGGCGGCTACCTGATCATCAACCAGACCGAGGCGCTGGTCGCCATCGACGTCAACTCCGGACGCTCGACGCGCGAGCACTCGATCGAGGAGACGGCGCTCCATACCAATCTGGAAGCGGCAGAGGAAGTCGCCCGCCAGCTTCGCCTGCGCGACCTTGCCGGCCTGATCGTCATCGACTTCATCGACATGGAGGAGAACCGCAACAACCGCGCGGTCGAAAAACGCCTCAAGGACCATCTGAAGAACGACCGGGCGCGCATCCAGCTCGGCCGTATCTCGCATTTTGGCCTGATGGAGATGAGCCGCCAGCGCATCCGCGCCAGCGTGCTGGAATCGACCATGAAGCCCTGCCCGCATTGCGGCGGCACCGGCCATGTGCGTTCGGATTCGTCAGTAGCGCTGCTGGTGGTTCGTGCCATCGAGGAATTCCTGCTGAAGGATTCGCGCAGCCACATCATCGTCAAGACCCCTGCCTCGACCGCCATGTATGTGCTGAACCACAAGCGCAGCACGCTGACCGAGATGGAGGCCCGTTTCGGCCTGACGATTACGATCGAGGCCGACGAGACCGTCGCGTCGCAGAACTATGCGATCTTCCGCGGCGCCATCGCCGAGAAGCCGCTTACGCCGGTAGCCGCTCCCACTGCTCCCATCATCGAACCGGAGGACGAGGAAGAGCCGGTCATCGAGGAGGACGACGGGCAGGAAGAGACCGTCGCCGAGCAGCCCGAGCGCCGGGAACAGCCGCAGCGGCAAGCCGAGGGTGACGGCGAACGCCGCGGCAAGCGCAAGCGCCGGCGACGCCGTGGCGGCCGTGATCGCGACCGCGATCATCCCGGCCAGCAGCAGATGCCAGGAACAGTTGTCGAGGCGGCCGACCAAGGTTCCGAGACCGAGGCCGAAGACAGCGAAGAGGCGGCGGGCGATGCTGCCGACACGACTGTCGTGGCTGAAGCACCCGATGCTGGCGACGATGCCGACCGCAAGAAGCGCCGGCGCGGCAAGCGCGGCGGGCGTCGCAATCGCGGCGATCAGGACGAGCAGGTGAGCGAGGTTGCCGCTGAGCCGTCCGCGGATGACGCCACGGTCGCCGAGCCTGTAGAGGCCGCGGCTGTAGCCGTGGAGGAAGCGGTCGCCGAAATCGCCGTCGAGGAAACCGCTGAGCCGGTCGAAGCGCCCAAGAAGGCGCGGCGCAGCCGCAAGAAAGCCGATGCGACGGCTGATGACGCTGCCGCAAGCGAGGCTTCCGCCGAAGAAGTCAAGAAGCCGGCGAAGCGCGCCTCGCGCAAAAAGGCAGCCGCACCGGAGGCCGTCGAAGCCGAGTCAGTCGCGTCTCCGGCGGAAGCAGAGGCCGTGGTGGAACCGGCTCCTGCTGAAGCCGAGATCACCGTCAAGCCCGTGGCGGAAGAGCCCATCGCTGCCGAACCGACACCTGCACCAGCGCCAAAACCGGCTCCGGTCGCGGCAGAGCCAGTTCCCGACCGGCCGAAGAAATCCGGCTGGTGGCAGCGGAAGGGTTTCTTCTGAGCGGATCTCGTCGCGAGGCGGGATGCATTGTCAGCGTCCCACCCTCGCCTCAGCGCGAGACTGGCTAGATTCAGTCCTTGCAAATCCCGGCGTGGCCAGATCGGCCTCGCCGGGATTTCGCTTTCAGGGCGAAAAGATCGACCAGCCCATGGTGCGGGCGAGCTTTTCCAGCGCGATCGATCCCAGATGGGAATTGCCGTTGGCGTTGAGCCCCGGCGACCAGACCGACAGCGAGCCGACACCGGGCACGATGCCGAGAATGCCGCCACCGACTCCGCTCTTGCCCGGTATGCCGACGCGGAAGGCGAAGTCGCCCGACCCGTCATAGTGGCCGCAGGTCAGCATCAGCGCATTGATGCGCCGCGCCCGGCCGGGCGAGACGACCGAGTGTCCCGCCACCGGATTGCGCCCGTCAAAGGCAAGGAACCGGCCGACAAGCGCCAGTTGCCTGCAACTCATTGCGATGGCGCAGTGGTGGAAATAGACGCCGAGCGCCAGTTCCGCGGCATGGTCAAGATTGCCGAACGAGCGCATGTAGTTGGCGAGCGCGAAATTGCGGAAGCCGGTGGCGCGCTCGGAGGCGGCCACATCGCGGTCGATATAGATCGTGTCATCGTCGGCCAGGAACTGGATGAACCGCAAGATCTCCCCGATCGCCTCACGCGGTTCATGGCCGGCCAGCAGCACGTCGGAGACGACGATCGCGCCAGCATTGATGAACGGGTTGCGCGGAATACCGCGCTCCTGTTCGAGCTGGACGATGGAGTTGAAGGGGTTGCCCGAGGGCTCGCGGCCGACACGCTTCCACAGCGCGTCGCCCACTTTGCCGAGCGCCAGCGTCAGAGTGAACACTTTCGAGACGCTCTGGATCGAGAACGGTTCGTCCGCGTCGCCGGCGCTGATCACGCGCCCGTCCTCAAGCGCCACTGCTATCCCGAATTTTGCCGGATCGACCTTGCCCAGTTGCGGGATGTAGGTCGCGACCGCACCGCGGTCGGTGCGCACCGCCATTTCGGCGGCGAGGTCGCTGAGTACGGATTCCAGGGCTGGATGCTGCAGTAAGGTTGCTTCCATCAGCGCAGCCACCGCTCGATGCGGTCCAGGGCTTCAGCCATGTCTGCATAGCTTCCGGCATAGGAGAAGCGCATGAAGCGGTTTCCCTGCGTCGTATCGAAGTCGCGGCCGGGCGTCGCCGCGACATGCGCCTCCGCCAGCATTTTTCGCGCGAACGCCATGCTGTCGTTTGTCAGACGCGAGACATCGCAGAAGGCGTAGAAGGCGCCGTCCATGGGCGCCGCGAGCGCAAAACCGAGTTCGGGAAGGCGTCGCATCAGCAGGTCGCGGTTTCTGGCGTAGCGTTCCTTGACGCGATCGAGTTCGGCGCTCGCCCCGAACGCTTCGCAGGCGGCGATCTGCGAAAGCTCTGGCGACGAGATGTACAAGCTCTGCTGGATGCGCTCGACCGGCCGCACCAATTTCTCCGGCAACACCATCCAGCCGATGCGCCAGCCGGTCATGCAGTAATATTTCGAGAATGAGTTGATGATGGTGACGTCGTCATCGAGCGACAGGGCGGTGACGTCCGGTCCGGAATAGTTCAACCGGTGATAGATCTCGTCGGAGATGACCGAGATGCCGAGGCGCTTCGCTTCGGCCAGAAGCGCCACCATCTCGGCGAGTGGCACGACCGCGCCCGTCGGGTTCGCAGGGCTGGCGAACAGCAATCCCCGCAGCGGTTTTCGCGCCTGCGCCGCCGCAAGCTGGCGGGCTGTCAGATACGGAGCCTCCTCCATCTCTACCTCGACCACATCGAGACCGAGCGCAGCCATGATGTTGCGATAGGCGGGATAACCCGGCGAGGCGATGGCAACTGCGTCACCGGCATCGAACATGGCCAGGAAGGCGAGGTTGAAAGCAGCGGAAGAACCAGTGGTTACGGCGATTCGCTCAGGCGGCACATCGACACCGTAGTGGTCGCGATAATGTCCCGCTATGGCCTCGCGCAACGCCGCCGTGCCGAGTGCGTCGGTGTAGCCGATGCGACCGTTGCGCAATGCCAGCGCCGCGGCTTCCCGTACGACGGCTGGGGCCGGGTCGGAAGGCTGGCCCACCGCCATCGAGATGACGGAAACGCCCCTCGCCTTCAGGCGGTTTGCCTCCGCAAGAATGTCCATGGCGTGGAACGGCTCCACCTCGCCGCGCCGGGAAAGCGATACCATTCCGTCCTTGCTCCTTGCCCGCGGCCAGCGCCGCGCCGCGCCGCACAAATGCCCGATTGATGTGGGGATCACAAGTTCAGGAAAACCGGAGCGTCGCCTTTCCATCGCTCCATTGCTCGGCTACCAGTGATTCCGGTCATGAGGATTACCCCGATAGAGACGGTCTTCTCCAGAACGGCGCGTGCGATAGCGGGCGTTTTGATCGCCGGTGCGATGATGATCGTCGCGTCCGCACAGGCCTATGCGCAGGCCAACCTGCCCGTAGTGCGCGATGCCGAGATCGAGGCGCTGGTCCGCGACTACGCGCGGCCGATCTTCAAGGCGGCCGGCCTGTCCAAGTCCGGCATCGACATCATCCTGATCAACGACACCAGCTTCAACGCCTTCGTCGCCGGGCGCCGCATGTTCATCAACACCGGTGCGCTGATGCAGGCCGAGACGCCGAACGAGATCATCGGCGTTATCGCCCACGAGGCCGGCCATCTGGCTGGCGGGCACCAGGAGCGACTACGCGACCAGTTGGCGCGAGCCCAGACCATGGCCATCGTCGCCGGTCTGCTCGGCATCGGCGCCATCGCGGCAGGCGCGGCATCCAATTCCAGCGAACTGGCGCAGGCCGGTGGCGGCATCGCCATGGGCGGCGGGGAATTCGCGCGGCGCGGCCTGCTCGGCTACCAGCGCAGCGAGGAGACCACCGCCGACCGTTCTGCCGTGACCTATCTGGAAGCCACCGGCCAGTCGGCAAAGGGCATGCTGAAGACATTCGGCCGTTTCCAGAACGCGCTTTCGCTCTCCGGCACGCGGGTCGACCCGTATCAGGTCAGCCACCCGATGCCGCGCGATCGCATCGCCAACCTCGAGACGCTGGCCAAAAGCAGCAAATATTACGACGTGACGGATTCGCCGACGCTGCAGCAGCGCCACGACATGATGCGGGCGAAGATCGCGGTGTTCACGCAGGGCCAGTCGGCCGCCGCGCGGCTGTTCCGCAAGGACCCGAAGGGCATCGCCTCGCAATATGGCGACACCATAGCGACCTATCTCTACGGCAACCTCAAATCGGCGCAGAAGAAGGTCGATGCCCTCATAAAACTCCAGCCGAAAAACCCGTATTTCCAGGAGCTTCGCGGCGACATCCTGATGAAGGCCAACAAGCCCAAGGAGGCCGCGGAAGCCTATCGCAACGCGGTGCGGCTCGACCCCGTGAAGTCGGGCATCCTCCGCATCTCGCTCGGCCAGGCGCTGATTGCCTCGGGCGACCCGGCCTCGCTGAAAAAGGCGGTGACCGAAATCAGCGACGCGCTGGAGCGCGACCGCGAGAATTCCGCCGGCTACCGCTATCTGGCACAGGCCTATGGCCAACTCGGTGAAATTCCGCAGGCTGAACTGGCCACGGCGGAAGGCTACTATTATTCAGGCGCGTATCAGGACGCAAAAATCTTCGCGATGCGCGCGCAGGCCAAGATGAAGCGCGGGGAGCCCGGCTGGGTGCGCGCGCAGGACATCATCAACTACAAGATTCCGAAAAAGAAGAGTTAGCCGGCCGCCGCAAGAGTGGCGCCGCCGGCGGGAGATGGATCGATGAACAAGGCAATCCTGTTGGGCACGACCGGCGTCGCGGTGGCGCTCGCGATGCTCGCGGCCGGCTTCATTGCCGGCAAGCAAGGTGTGGTGGCAGACGCCCCGCCGCAGGCGATGATGTCGGAAGCGGTGATGGATCGGCCCGAGGTCGAGCGGATCGTGCGCGAATACCTGATCGCCAATCCGGAAGTGATGCTCGAGGTTCAGGCTGCACTCGACACCAAGCAGAAGGAAGAGCAGCGGGTCGCCAGCCTCCAGGTCATCCAGGACGCAAAGGGCGACATCTTCAATTCCGCACATGACGGGGTCGTCGGCAACCCCAACGGCAAGGTCACGATCGTCGAGTTCTACGACTACAATTGCGGCTTCTGCAAACGCGCCCAGGAAGACATGCTGGCGCTGACGGAGTCCGATCCGGACCTGCGCTTCGTGCTGAAGGAATTCCCGATCCTCGGCCCAGACTCGCAGAAGGCCCATGTCGTGTCACAGGCATTCCTCAAGCTGATGCCGGAGAAATACGGCGAGTTCCACAATGAACTGCTTGGCAGCAAGAGCCGCGCCACCGAGGCCGCCGCGATCAAGATCGCGGTATCGCTCGGCGCCGATGAGGCCAAGCTGCGCGAGGAGATGAAGGACCCCGCCATCTCCGACACTTTCGCCAGGACCTACGATCTAGCCAACAAGCTCGGGATAACCGGCACGCCGTCCTATGTGGTCGGCGACGAGGTCGTCTTCGGCGCGCTGGGCAAGGATGTGCTCACGGAAAAGATCGCCGCCGCAAAGGCTGCGTGCGCCAGCGCCGCGTGCTGACGGCCCTTGCAAAAGATAGACGATCCGAGGCCGACCCAATCTCAAAAATGCCTCTGACGGCGTTGCGTCCAACCTGCCGATTGTGGACAGGCAAACAACGTGTTTGCGCTCTTTCCGGCGCGGGCTATGCCGTCTATAGAAGGCGCCGCGCGGCAAGAGCATTTCGCACGCGACTCAAGGTGTATTGATTGAAGACGGTCTTCGTCCTGAACGGTCCCAACCTCAACGCGCTGGGCAAGCGCGAGCCGGGGATCTATGGCGGCAAGACGCTGGCCGACATCGAGGCGGATTGCCATGCGGCAGCAAAGCCGCTCGGGTTCGCGGTCGATTTCAGGCAGTCCAATCACGAAGGCAATCTCGTCGACTGGCTGCATGAGGCAGCCGACAAGGCCGTTGGCGTCGTGCTCAATGCCGGCGCCTACACGCACACCTCCATTGCCTTGCACGACGCGATCCGCGCCACGACGCCCCTGCCGGTCGTGGAAGTGCATCTTTCGAACATCCATGCCCGCGAAGCGTTTCGCCACAAGTCGATGGTCGCGCCGGTCGCCATAGGGATGATCTGCGGCTTCGGCCCGCTCGGCTATGCGCTGGCGCTGCAAGCCATCGCTGCGCGGCTGTAGAACCGCGCGACAAAAGGAAAAAGGTTTCGATATGTCGACAAAGAAAACGGATGTTGACCAGCAGCTCATCCGCGATCTCGCCGGGATCCTGAACGACACCAATCTGTCCGAAATCGAGGTCGAACTCGGCGACCTGAAGGTGCGCGTCGCCCGTCACGCAGCACCCATCCAGGCCTACGCCCCGGCACTCCCCGCCGCCGCGCCGGTAGTGGTCGCGGCAGCGCCGGTTGCAGCGCCCTCGCCAGCCGACCTCTCGAAGAATGCGGTGACCTCGCCTATGGTCGGCACCGCCTATCTCTCGCCCTCGCCCGACGCGAAGCCGTTCGTCGAACTCGGCCAGACGGTGCGCGAAGGCCAGACCCTGATCATCATCGAAGCCATGAAGACGATGAACCAGATTCCGTCGCCACGCGCCGGCACCGTCACGGCGATCCTCATCGAGGATGCCCAGCCCGTGGAATACGGCATGCCGCTCGTCGTGATCGAATAGGTCTGGGCAGCGATGTTCCAGAAGATCCTCATCGCCAATCGCGGCGAGATCGCGCTCCGGGTGCTCCGCGCGGCCAAGGAACTCGGCATCAAGACCGTCGTGGTGCATTCGACAGCAGACGCCGACGCCATGCATGTGCGCCTTGCCGACGAGAGCGTCTGCATCGGCCCGCCGCCGTCGCGCGACAGCTACCTGAACATCCACCAGATCGTCGCCGCCTGCGAGATCACCGGCGCCGACGCCGTGCATCCGGGCTACGGCTTCCTGTCGGAGAATGCAAAATTCGCCGACATTCTCGCCGCCCACCACATAACCTTCATCGGTCCCTCGGCCGAACATATCCGCATCATGGGCGATAAGATCGAGGCCAAGCGTACCGCTAAGCGCCTCGGCATCCCGTGCGTGCCCGGCTCGGACGGGGCGGTCACCGACGAGGCCGAAGCCAAGCGCATCGCCGCCGACATCGGCTATCCCGTGATCATCAAGGCAACCGCCGGCGGCGGCGGACGCGGCATGAAGGTGGCGCGCACGGAAGAAGACCTGATCGAGGCCTTGCAGACCGCCAGCACCGAGGCTGGCGCGGCATTCGGCAATGATTCCGTCTACATCGAGAAGTATCTTGAGAAACCGCGCCACATCGAGTTGCAGGTGTTCGGCGACGGCGCCGGCAAGGGCATCCATCTCGGCGAACGCGACTGCTCGCTGCAGCGCCGCCACCAGAAGGTCTGGGAAGAGGCTTTTTCGCCGGCACTGAACGCCGAGGAGCGCGCCCGTATCGGCGACATTTGCGCCAAGGCGGTGGCTGACCTCGGTTATTCCGGCGCAGGAACGATCGAGTTCCTCTACGAGGACGGCGAGTTCTATTTCATCGAGATGAACACGCGGCTTCAAGTGGAGCATCCGGTGACCGAGGCGATTACCGGCCTCGACCTCGTTCACGAGCAGATCCGCGTCGCTTCCGGCGGCGGCCTGTCGGTGACGCAGGCGGACGTGAAATTCCAGGGCCACGCCATCGAGTGCCGCATCAACGCCGAGGACCCGCGCACCTTCGTCCCCTCGCCCGGCACGATCACGCATTTCCACACGCCCGGCGGCCTCGGCATCCGCGTCGATTCCGGCGTCTATTCCGGCTATCGCATCCCGCCATACTACGACAGCCTGATCGGCAAGTTGATCGTGCACGGACGCAACCGCGTCGAATGCATGATGCGGCTGCGCCGGGCGCTCGACGAGTTTGTGGTCGACGGGATCAAGACGACCCTGCCGCTGTTCCGCGAGCTTGTCGGCAACCGCGACATCGCCAATGGCGACTACGACATCCATTGGCTCGAAAAATACCTCGCGGAAAGCGATTGACGCCGAGAGCGAGCGGCTGATGACACGCCCCTTCGCGCCAGGCCACCGCATACCGACCGACTTGCTGCTGAAAGCCTACGCCACCGGCGTTTTTCCGATGGCCGAAAGCGCCGACGACCCGGAAGTCTTCTGGGTTCGCCCCGAGGCGCGCGGCATCATCCCGCTCAATGCGTTCCATGTCTCGAAAAGCCTGCGCAAGACGGTCAAGCACGGCTTCTTCGACATCCGCATCGACACCGACTTTCCCGCGGTCATCGACGCCTGCGCCGAGGAGCGCGAGAACCGCAATTCGACGTGGATCAACGCGCCAATCCGCGCGGCCTATATCGAACTCCACCGCATCGGCCATGCCCATTCGGTCGAGGCGTGGCGCGAAGACCACTTGGTCGGCGGACTCTATGGGGTGACGCTCGGCCGCGCCTTCTTCGGCGAGAGCATGTTTTCGCGCGAGACGGATGCGTCGAAGGTCTGCTTGGTGCGGCTGGTCGAGCGTCTTCGCGAGCGCAAGTTCACGCTGCTCGATACCCAATTCACCACAGAGCACCTGAAGCGCTTCGGCGCGGTCGACGTGCCGCGCCGCAAATACGAGATGCTGCTCGCCGAAGCGCTGGAATCGACCGCGAAGTTCTATCCGTAGAAAGCCGTCAGTTGGTCTTGCCGGCATCTGGAGCAGGCTTGCCGGCCTCGGGCGCCGGCACGTCGGAACTCTGCTTGCAGCTCTTCAGCCACACATCATAGACAGCGTGTTCGACGGCGTTGAGGCCGGGGCTTTCGGCAAACATCCAGCCGGTGAAGATGCGCCGGATCTTACGGTCAAGCGTGATCTCGTCGACCTCGACGAAGGAGTCGGTCTTCGGCTCCTCCTCCTTGGCCCGCGAATAGCAGACGCGCGGCGTCACCTGCAGCGCGCCGAACTGCACGGTCTCGTTGATGTAGACGTCGAAGGTGATGATGCGTCCTGTGATCTTGTCGACGCCGGTAAATTCGGCAACCGGGTTAGCGATGCGTTCCGCCAGGGCGGGTTGGACTATCGCAAAAAGGGTCACGCCGGCGCCTAGCAATGCCGCCAGCCCTGCGCCGCTCCGTTTCGGGGAAAAGATCATGCGGACGAATCCGGAAAGAGGTTGCCAGACGACCAATCGGCCTTATCAGCCGGTCATGGTCAACATGCGGTTAATTCCGGATTGTGGCGATAACGGACCGCAGCGGCAAACTCAACCGCCCGGCGTCCAGGCATCATAGTCGCCGGTGACCTGCGGCCGGTGCGAGCCATGCGCCAGCGAACCCGGCGGCCGATACGCGGCGGGGCTGCCGGTCAGGTTCGGCTGGTGCGGCTTCTGCCATTCGCGCGGCTTGTAGCTTTCCTGCGACGGCGCAACATCGACGCGATGGTGCATCCAGCCGTGCCAGCCCGGCGGAATGGCTGACGCCTCGGCGAGCCCGTTATAGATCACCCAGCGGCGGGTGCGGCCCTCCGAATCGGTGCCGCCCTCGTAGTAGGTGTTGCCGAACTCGTCCTGCCCGACCTTGCTGCCGTTACGCCAGGTGTGGAAACGCGTGCCGAGCGTCTGGCCGTTCCACCAGGTGAAGAACTGGACAAGGAAGTCTTTCATCGCATCCCTCGGTCCGACCGGCCTCAAAAGCGCGCCGCGGAATTTGGCCCGTTATGGCCTTGCCCGGCGTCTGTTGCAAGTGCGGGCCGATGTCTCACCCAACTTCTCTGGCGCGCTCCTTCATGAAGGGGCCCGCGCCACCGCAGCGTCCTTTTGCACGGAACAAAGCCGGCTGAAGCCGGTTTTGCCCTCAGGCACCCTTCAAGGAGGATCACGACATGAGACTGTTTTCTTCACTCTTACTGGCAGCCTCGCTGTCTTTCGCCGCCGGCACGGCAATGGCTGCATGTCCGGATACCTCGGCATCCGCCGGCACCGACATAAACAAGACTGGAGCAATTTCCAAGGACGGCACCCATGCGCCGCTGGAAACGCCTGACGCCCAGGCCAAGGCTGGCAATCCCACCGCCAAGGACGGCAGTTCGATGCCGCTGGCCAAACAGGAGGGTGGCGGCAACAAGGACCTTGCAACGTCGCAGCAGGACGTCGAAGCGCAGCAGCACGGCGAAAAGACCGCAGCGGCGACGGCTGAAGACGACAAGTGCAAGGAATGAACGAGTTGGTGTCGGTCCGCGACATTGGCGGACCGACGAGCCTCCAGTTTGGCGCTTTGATCGCCGGTTAATCCAGCCGCTTTTCATAGACCAGCGCCGGGATGGCAAAGGCCGAGCCGCCGCAATTGACGACATCGCCCTGCGGCAAAAACCCGTTCTTGCGGTAAAACGCGACCGCCGCGAGGTTCTGCGCTTCCACTTCGAGCCGGATCGTCCGGGCATCCGGAAAACTGTCCTCGATTTCGTCGAGTAGCAGCTTTCCAAGGCCGCCGCGCTGAAACGCCGGCCGCACATAGAGCTGATGCAGGATCACGATCTTCGGATCGCTTGTCGCGGCGGCATAGGCCATGCCGCCGAGGCTTTTGCCGTCGTCGGCGACGATGAACTCGGCATTCGGCCGCACCAACCGCGCCTTCAGCGAGGCGATCGAATGCCAGTCGTCGGTGATCTCCGTCACCTTGTCCGCGCCATAGATCGAATCGTAGGTGGCGTGCCAAGTCTCGACCAGCAATTCGCGCACCGCCCGAAGGTCGCGCTCGCTGGCGGTGCGCAAAAACATCCTATCCCTCGATGCCGAGCTTGGCCTTGACCAGGTCGTTGACCGCCTGCGGGTTGGCCTTGCCGCCTGTCGCCTTCATCACCTGGCCGACGAACCAACCGGCAAGCGTCGGTTTCGCCCTGGCCTGCTCGGCCTTGTCCGGATTGGCGGCGATTACGTCGTCCACCGCCTTCTCGATGGCGCCGGTGTCGGTCACCTGTTTCATGCCGCGGTTCTCGACCAGCGCCTTGGGGTCGCCGCCCTCGCTCCAGATGATCTCGAAAAGGTCTTTCGCGATCTTGCCGGAGATCGTGCCTTCCTTGATCAGGTCGATGACAGCGCCGAGCTGAGCGGGAGAAACGGGAGACTCTTCAAGGGTTTTGCCCGCCTTGTTCAAAGCGCCCAGCAAGTCGTTGATCACCCAGTTGGCGGCCAGCTTGCCGGGGGGGGGGGGGGGGGGGGGGGCGGGGGAGGGGGGGGGGGGGGGGAGGGGGCCCAGGAAAAAAGAGAGCCTCTACC
>NZ_JBIRCY010000054.1:0-1586 GCF_044326205.1 Mesorhizobium sp. IMUNJ 23232 | reverse complement strand
TGCCGGTTTTTTTAAAGGCTCCCCGCAGTTTGTTGGTCACCCGTTTGTCGGCCAGCTTGCCTTCGCGGCCGGCCGCGACCTGCTCGAAATAATCGGCGATAGCCTTTTCCGAGACGAGCACAGACGCATCATAGGCCGACAGGCCGAGGCTGGCGATCAGCCGGGTTCGCTTGTCGTCCGGCAGTTCCGGCAGGTGCTCGGCCAGCGCATCGACATAGGCCTGATCGAACTCCAGCGGCAGCAGGTCGGGGTCGGGGAAATAGCGGTAGTCGTGCGCCTCTTCCTTCGAGCGCATCGACCGCGTCTCGCCCTTATTGGGGTCGAACAGGCGTGTCTCCTGATCGATCTTGCCGCCATCCTCGAGGATGGCGATCTGGCGGCGCGCCTCATATTCGATCGCCTGGCCGATGAAACGGATGGAGTTGACGTTCTTGATCTCGCAGCGCGTGCCGAATTCGCCACCCGGCTTGCGCACCGAAACGTTCACGTCGGCGCGCAGCGAGCCTTCTTCCATGTTGCCGTCGCAGGTGCCGAGGTAGCGCACGATGGTCCGAAGCCTCGTCACATAGGCCTTTGCTTCCTCCGACGAGCGCAGGTCCGGCTTCGACACGATCTCCATCAGCGCCACGCCCGAGCGGTTCAGGTCGACATAGGACATGGTCGGGTGCTGGTCGTGGATCGATTTCCCCGCGTCCTGCTCCAGATGCAGACGCTCGATGCCGACCTCGATCTCCTCGTACTGGCCTTTCGAATCCGGCCCGACAGCGACCGAGACGACGCCCTCGCCGACAATCGGCTGCTTGAACTGCGAAATCTGGTAACCCTGCGGCAGGTCGGGATAAAAATAGTTCTTCCGGTCGAAAACCGACTTGTGATTGATCTCAGCCTTGAGCCCGAGGCCGGTGCGGATCGCCTGGCGAACGCATTCCTCGTTGATCACCGGCAGCATGCCCGGCATGGCAGCGTCGACCAAGCTGACATTATCGTTGGGCGCCGCGCCGAACGAGGTCGACGCACCCGAAAACAGCTTTGCCTCCGAGGTCACCTGCGCATGGACCTCCATGCCGATGATAACCTCCCAATCGCCAGTGGCGCCGGGGATAAAACGTTTCGGATCGGGCGTGCGGGTATCGATGAGGGTCATGTCGGCCTAGGATGTTCGATTGTCTGGTGCGATTTTCGCACGGCAAACTGTCGTCTTTCGCTAGTGCAAAGTGGGGAGCTAGGCAAGGCTCGGGCTACGTTTGGGTTTGAATGACGGCTATGGGTGGGAGGTGGACGCCCGAGGCCGATTCAGCCGGAATTCTCAGCTCGTCTCGGGCCATCGCCGCGATACTGTCGGCGTTTGGCCTGCCTAGTCGGGGGCTACCGCGATCAGCGTCCGATGCCCTCCACATCCTCCGAGAGCAAGTGTTGAGCTCCCGGCGCCAAAGCGCCGGGAGCTGTTTATCACTTTACGAGCGCGGCCTTTTCAATGACCGCGGCGACTTCCTTCGCGTGGACGATGAGCGAAGCATGGCTGCCGGCGACTTCCGTCGTCTGGGCCTTCATTTCGGCGGCGAAAAACTTCTGGGCCTCGGGTGCGA